>JAQTNJ010000239.1 GCA_028713955.1 Syntrophorhabdaceae bacterium | reverse complement strand
GACGACGGAGAGCTCATCGGATATTTTCCGGAAATGGAGCCGCTCTTCTATGAGGAGACGATAACCAACCGTGCGGGCAAGAGGAGAATCATAGCACGATATGCGGGGAGGAAGAGATGATCGTTGAATGGGATCCGGCGAGACCAAGGAAGAAGATAACGGGGATGATAAAAGAAGTGCTGAGCGGTGGCGGGATTATTGCATACCCAACAGACACTGTTTACGGAATGGGGTGTGACCTCTTTAATATCAAGGCGATCAGGAAGCTCTATCTGAGCAAGAGACTTGACAACAAAAGGGGATTAAGTGTTATATGCAGGGATTTCAAGGATATCAGCAACTATGCCGTAATGAGCGACCCCGCCTTTGAATTGTTGAAGGTGTGTCTGCCGGGACCCTACACCTTTGTGCTGAAGGCAAGAAAGATTATGCCGAAACTCCTTATGACCGACAAGAAAGAGGTTGGCATCAGGATCCCCGACCACCCCGTCCCCATAGCCCTTGCCGAATTGATCGAGAGGCCCATTATAAACACAAGCGTAAGGATCTCGGGCGAAGAGGTCCTCACCGACCCGAGACAGATTGAGAAAAACTTTAAAGACACCGTTGATATCGTGATTGACGGGGGAATCGTGATGAGTCGCCCGTCTACGGTGATCAGACTGCTGGACGATGCCATAGAAGTGCTAAGGGAGGGAAAGGGGTCGCTTAAGAATATCCTTCGTTAACGTAATCTCCGAAGTCCTCACCGATCTCGCCCCCCAGTTCCCCGCCCAATCTTTTCACGATCTTTTCAATGCTCCCCGGATCGCCCCCGTCAAGGCCGGAAAACCCTGAAGGGTCAAGAAGGCGTTCAATTCGTTTTTCTTCGCCCTTAAGGACAGATATCCCGGACAGGATCCTTGTGACGTATTTATTTCCGCAACGCTTACAATAAGGCTCGACCTCCTCTGTGACCCTCAAAAGCAGAAAAGAGGAGACCTTTTTACAGGCGTTGCATTGGTATTCGTAGATGGGCACAGCAATAACCTCTTCTGTGATTATTATAGCACTTTCACCGCCCATTTTCGTTTACAAAAAGAGACCTTTGGGCTATAAATGTTTCATGGAGAAGATTATAAAAGGCTATTCCAACCTCGATCTGCACAGGAGAATCAGCAATATAATCGAGGATCACTCCAGCAATAAAGAGGAGATACGGGGCATGGCAAGAGAACTTATCAACTGGCAGCAGGTTCATGCCTTCCTCGATCTGGGATGCGGCTACGGATGGTTTGAAGAGGCCCTCGAAGGCAGCTTCGATTTTATCTGCGGCGTTGATTGTCTCGGTGAAAACCGGAATGGGTTTCTTGGGACCGTAGAGAAGATAGCAAAAGAAGCCGTTTTTCTGAAGGCGCACCTCCCGGCAACCATCGAAATGCCTTCGGGGCGCTTCGACCTTGTTGTGGCAGCATACTCCCTGTATTTTTTCCCCGAAATGATAGGGGAAGTCAAAAGACTGCTGAACGACGGGGGACGGTTTCTTGTTATAACTCACAGCGAGTCAATGCTTGCTGAAGGTGAAAAATATTTCGATTTCAGCGGATTAAAAAGGGTGATCCAGAGGTTTTCGGCGGAGAATGGAGAGGCGCTGCTGAGAGAGCATTTCCCCGGCGCCAGCTTTGTTGATTACACGAACACCCTTGTTTTCGGCAGGAGCGATAGTAACGACCTTGCACAATACATAGACTTTAAAAGAGAGTTTATAGCAGTAGATGCCGACCCGGAACTGGTAAAGAGAAAGATGCTCGCGGAACTACGGGAATTGGGCGAACTGTGTTTTAATAAGAACGACAGAATATTCGTTGTAAGAAAATGAAGAGAAGATCCTACTGCAATTTTTGTGGAAGGCCGCTCGATGTGGACACCCTTGAAGGGAAGGATCGCCAGGTCTGCAAAGACTGCAATGAAATATATTATGAAAACCCACTTCCGGTGGCCTCTGTGATCCTTACAAACAGAGACCGGGAAGTATTGCTCGTAAAGAGGGAGCGGGAACCATTCAAAGACATGTGGTGCTGCCCGATAGGTTTTGCGGAGGTAGGCGAGAGCATCGAAGCGGCTGCCCTAAGAGAGCTAAAAGAGGAAACCGGCATTGACGGAAGCATTGTTCAGCTTATCGACGTGAGTTCCCACAAAAATTCCTTTTACGGGGATCTTCTCATAGTCTCCTTTGAGGCAGAGAAGCTCGGAGGCCAGGAAAGGGCAGGGGACGACGCGATCGGGTATGGATATTTTCCCGTAATGAACCTTCCCAAGCTCGCATTCGATTCTCAGGAAAAGGCGATGCAGAAGTTCATTGAGCTGAAAAAAGATCTCTGGAGCATGCACGACTCACTAGAAGTCTTTGTTGAGGGGACCATCCAGAACAAGATCATGTATCCGGAAACCCTTCTTTCGGATGAATTAACGGTTGCCGTGCAGGAGAACTCGGGAAAGATAGTGGATCTCTGGCTCAACGATATCTCTACCAACCCCTCCACAAGGTCATACCGGCAGCTTGACAGAGAGGATCTTCTTTCCAGGGCAATGTTCATCCTCGGACAGTTTGAGCAGTGGTTGAAGGGAGTGAAGGCAGAAAGCGAATTCAAGAATTTTTATTATACCCTCGGTTATCAGCGGGAACAGGAAGGCATACCCATGGAGGAACTCGTAAGCTCTCTGAGTCTTCTTAAGAAACATATATGGATGTTCACATATTCCTTCGGGGTGTGGGAAAAGGCTGTCGACATATACCGTATGTTTGAGCTTGGCGAGCGACTCGTATATTTTTTTGATAAGATCGTCTACTATACCGTGATGGGCTACAGGTCGGCGATGAAGTAGTCCGACAAGAACCAGGAACTGCTTTTCCCGGGCAGCGCCCTGTCTTCCGCAGGGAAGACGACGACGTCTTCATTATACAGAGCAATAAAACGAGAAGAGGCCGGAATGACAGAGATGTCAGGCGAAAGAACACACAAAAAAACAGTTTTAGTCGTAACGACGATGTCTTCTTTTCTTACCCCCATGGCGCTGTCAACCGTGAACGTTGCCCTTCCGACAATCGCCGGGGAGTTTCTCATGGATGCCATAACCTTAAGCTGGGTCGCAACGGTATATATACTGACGGCCGCAGCGCTTCTTGTGCCTTTCGGCAGGGTCGCGGACATTTATGGGAGGAAAAAGATCTTTATCTGGGGTACGGCTGTTTTTACGGCATCCTCTTTCTTGCTGGGGATAGCGTGGTCTGCGGGGTTACTGATCTTTTTCAGAATTCTCCAGGGCGTTGGCAGCGCAATGCTGTTCGGTACGGGAATAGCCATTCTCAGTTCAGCATTTCCCCCGGGTGAGAGGGGCAGGGCGCTTGGTATTAATGTAGCAGCAGTCTACCTGGGGCTTTCATGCGGACCCTTTTTGGGCGGCGTACTGACACAGCATGCAGGATGGAGAAGCATCTTTTTATTCAACGTTCCCCTCGGTATGGTTATAATAGTTTTTTCTCTATGGAAGCTGCGCACGGAGAGGGCGGGATCAAAAGGCGAGCCCTTCGATTTTGTCGGTTCTTTTATTTATTGTGCGATGCTCGTTGCCCTCATGTATGGTTTTTCCATACTGCCGGGGACGGCGGGCACGTTTTTGATTGCCGCCGGCATCGCCGGCATCTGTATTTTTGTTGCCTGGGAGTTAAAAACCGGAAAGCCGATCCTTGACATAACCCTTTTCAAAACAAACAAGGTCTTCACCTTCTCCAATATTGCGGCGCTTATACACTACAGCGCCACATTTGCGGTAAGCTTTCTTTTAAGCCTCTATCTCCAGCAAATCAAAGGTTTAAGCCCGCAGAATGCAGGGGCCGTTCTCATTTCACAGCCCCTGGTTCAGGCGATTTTTTCGCCTATGGCAGGAAGGATGTCTGACAGAATAGAGCCGCGGGTTGTTGCCTCAACGGGCATGTCTCTCACCGCTGCCGGCCTCTTTCTCCTGACCTTCCTTGAAGCAGGTACCGACACATGGTTCATTATATCCGCGCTCGCCCTTCTGGGCTTTGGGTATGCGCTTTTTTCGTCTCCAAACACGAACGCGATTATGAGTTCAGTGGAAAACAGGTTCTTCGGCGTTGCATCGTCAATGCTTGGCACGATGAGACTCCTTGGGCAGGTGTTCAGCATGGGAATAGCAATGATGGCATTCGCGCTTTACATCGGTGCCGTAGAGATTGTACCCCAGCACTACCCGATGCTCATGAAAAGCATAACCACAGTATTTACCGTTTTCGGTTTTCTTTGCACAGGAGGCATCTTCGCGTCAATGATAAGGGGAAACCTCCGGTAACCTTGGTACCGCGGGCTTGCCCGCGGGTATATATGGGACAAACCGGGACATTATTGTGTTGTAATTTCTATCCCTCAAGGTATAATAGGCAGGGATTTATTTTATGGCACAAGGGGCGGAAGATGTTCACAAAAAGTTTTTGTTGTGTATCGGTTATCGCGGTTCTTGTTCTTTTTAGCCCGGCCTGTTCAGACCAAAAACATAACGGAACGAGCGCCAGGGATTATTCTGACAGGGCGTACAGCTTTGTCCATGCCGGCAACATTGAGGAGGCAATAAACCTGTACACCCTGGCCATCGAGAAGGACCCCGAATTTATAGATGCATACTACAACCGGGGGGTTATGCATTATTTTCGCAGGGAATACGACCAGGCCATTGAGGACTTGAACAAAGTTATTGAAAAAAGGCCAGAT
>JAQTNJ010000238.1 GCA_028713955.1 Syntrophorhabdaceae bacterium | reverse complement strand
TACGGAAAGAACAATAGCGTTATATTTATCCCGTTCCGTTGCCGAATACATATCCTTCGAGAGCGAATAGGTAAGATGATTAACAATTATTTGTCTATAGTCATGCTTTTCTAATGCCATAGAATATGCTCTCCCTGATCCTTATTTTGGTTTCCATCTTTACTTTTTTACGCCTTTCTTTTGATGTCTTTTCTTTTCGTTGTTTTCATCATCCTTTAGATACATTATTCCAAGACCTCCGCAGACGAGCGCTATGACAACAGAAAAGAAAACCTTTAAGTCACCTGCCGAATATACCAATGAATAAACCATTACAAAAAGAAAGACCGCCGCTATGACGAGCAGGATAATGCCTTTTACCTTTGTAGCCTTCATGAATGCATACCTTTTCACCATTTTATCAAAACTTTCCACGAAAAGGAATGGAAAATCAATGAATTCTGATATACTTCTTTGAGTACCTTCTAAGAACATACTGTATTATCGTCGTATTTCCAAAAAAATAAACCGCTGATAACCCTGATAACCAATATTCGATGTTCCAATACCCAAAATGAGAAGACATAAAGAAGTCCTCCTTCAATTATTAGTTATTCGGTTATTGGTGATTATTTGGAAATTAATTATTGATAATGAGGGGCCACACTTTTTATTGTCATCGCGAGGAGCGAAACGACGTGGCGATCTCAGCGGATGAGATTGCCACGCCCTGCGGGCTCGCAATGACACTTCGCCACGCTTCGTTTGCAATGACAAGAAAGAATAGGGCTGACCGCTGATCGCCGAAAATTGCTTACATCCTCAGGGTTTCTCAGTCAAACTGACCGAGCGGCCTTGTGAATGTGTATTCGCCCGGCTCTGTCAGAAACGCGTCGAATGCCTGTTCGCTCGTTCCGGACATTGCAGCAAACGGCGCCGACACTATAAGTCCTCCAAAACCAACAGCACACGCCAGGATACCAATAGGACGGACGACAAGTGCATCAATAATATACGCCTCGGCACGTCCTGTGGACTTGTACGATTTCTTTTCCATCTCCTGACAGTATCCGGGAGTTACGACTATCCCGAGAACAAAGACAATCAATAATGCAAAAAACGTAATTTTTTTCATATCATGCCCCCTGTTCATTACAAAGTATCTTGAACTATTATACCACTAATCCGTTTTTAATCAAGTTTTTTTAAGAATTTTCACCGAAGCTTGCAGCTTGTCCCGGCCTGACGGGATCGCCTCCTTAAACCAGCAGTCAGTCGTCAGTAGTCAGTAACAAACATAGTCTATCTGGTCCATCTGGTTCATTTCGTCTGTTTAGTCGATTTGGTCTGTTTTGTTTTAACGTTGAACCCCCGATAGAGTCATTCGAGGGCAGGCATAGAACATTGAACGTTGAACAAATTTTGTCTTCTACTCTCAGCTCTTCGCTCTCCGCTCTTCGCTCTCTGCGCAAGTGCCTGCTTTTCAAAAAACCTTATTGTTATTTCCAGAATAATTGTCTACAATGAAACCGGTAATTGAATATGTCTGAACCCGACGCTATCTATAAAAAGCTCGCGAAACACCTGTCATCGCTCGGTATGGGATACCCGGAAAAGAACGAATTGCTGGACATCCTTAAAGAGAATTTCACTCCACTTGAAGCAGAGATCGCCCTTGCCCTGCCGACAAGGGTAATCCCTTTTGAGGCCGTTCCACCATCAGCAATTATAAAACATATCGGCATACCGGAAAAACAGCTTGAGGATATGCTTGCGAATCTCGCTCACCGGGGGCTCCTGTATGCCGGAAAAACAAAAGACGGGGAGAAGGGATATGCGCTTCAGCAGTTTGGTTATGGCTTCCCTCAGACCTTTTTCTGGCGTGGGACCAATGATCCTCATGCAAAAAGGATGGCGGAACTCACAGTACAATACACACGAATAAAGGAGCTGAACGAGGTATATGGCAAAACAGAAACAAAGGCCTACCGATACGTACCGGCGTCCCAAAGCCTCGATCCGGAATCTCATGCCGTTTACCCTTTTGAGATGATGGAAGAGGTTGTAAAAAAGGCCGGCACGATCGCCCTTGTTCACTGTGCCTGCAGGGCTACGGCAGAACTGCTGGGGAAGAGAAGGTGTCAGCACACCCTTGAATCATGCATCAAATATGATGAACTTGCCGACTATGTCATAGAACAGGGGATAGGGAAGAAGATCACGAAAGATGAGGCCATGGAAGTGATCAGGAAAAGTGAGGAGGCCGGCCTCGTGCATCTCGTTGACAACGCGCGGGAAGGCGTAAAACATACCTGCAATTGCTGCAGTTGCTGCTGCTGGTCTGTCGGGACTATCCGGAGAAGAAAGATTCCCCGGGACACCCTCATGGCCACCTATTTTTTACGGGAAACAGACCCTGACAAATGTACCGGATGCGGCCTCTGTGTTGATGTCTGCCCTGTTGATGCCATAACCATCGAGGACGGTATCCCGGTAATTGACAGGGAATGGTGCATCGGCTGCGGTGTATGCGCAGTCCCCTGCCCTTTTTCTGCTGTTGTGCTTGTAAGAAGATCAGATGTCCTGCCGCCGAAAGATTTTAAGACATTACAGTATAATATCTTACGTGAAAAACAAGGCGATGGCTGATACTCATGGTTTGTTGATACGGGATTGCACACGGCTGACCACCGGTATCGCCTTCAAAGGATCTTTCAGTTTCGTTACACCGAAAAGATATCCACCCGATCTTCTGATAACTGTGCCTTTGTACAACGGGTCCTGAGTAACAACGGTCATTTCGCTCTCATTGCCTGTACGCTCAGCATTGGCGCCTGATTCCTTAAGATAATTGATATAATTATCAAGCGTGCGCGAAGATGCCTCCGGGGATCCACAGAGAATGACAAATATCCTGGCAGGTTCACCTTCAACAACGATCTCGGCAGTCAATCCTCTTTGAAAAAATGCATACCCGAGGACGCTCTGGGCAAAGTACTTTATCGTATCGGGAACAATACCGGTTATGCCGAGTATACCGAGCACCTCCGGTTGTGAGGTACTACCCGGGATCTTTCCTGCAATGTTCTCTGCACACTGTATTAACAGGCTACGTTCGTCGGTAACGGTACCGGAGACAGACAGGCGGACGAAATAACGGCCTTTAAAGAACATCAACTGGGATTCACTGATAAAGCCTTCTGCGCCGATCCTTACTAACTCCGCACCGGTGTCACGATAGTTTGAGTATATGCCAAAGGCATCAATCGGGGACCCCATTCTGTAGACATCGGCGACAATCCCTGACCGCGCATTATCTCCCCTGCTGTAGAATGCCGATCCAAGGATCTCGAAACCATAGGGTATATAAAGCTCTGCCTCACCGTTGATATATACATAGAGATTCTCCGCTGTGTAACGGTTTATCTTTCCGTCAATTACCCATCCTTCCGCAAAACCCGGTACTGGTAATAAATTTTCAATTGGGTTGATATCTGCCAGTGCCAGACCGTTGACTATGGACATGAGCAGGGTGAGTATGATTATTGACAGCAAAAAAAAGCGCGGCATTATCCGTCTGCAAGTCATTTATGATGACCTCTATGCATATATAAAAAGCGCTTTACGCATCCTGGAAGCGATATCAAGACCATTCGCACAGCGTGCTACACATCCATCGCAACCAAGACAGGTTGATGCCTTTGCTTTGCTCTCAATCTCATCGTAGGTTGACCTCGCAAGTTCCATGTTCCCATAGCCCTCGGCATACATCAATGAACGGTTGATCGTACTTATAGCGACATGCTCCGGACAGGTGGGCTCACATTGCGCGCAGAACCGGCAATAATATGGACGGATAGCTTCACCGTAACGTTCGAGGATCTTTTCATCGTTTCGGGTAAGTTTCATCCCCATGACAGAAAGGTCTTCTTTCAGCATGCTCATATCTTTCATCCCCGGGATCGCAGCGGTCACACTGGTATCCTGGAGCGCCCACTTCAGAGCGGCCTGGTGAGGGCTCAGCGGCCCCAGCGCATCTGTTTTATACCCTCCGGCCTGGGTCTTCATGGCAATAACACCGATACCTGTCCTGGCAGCACGGGCAATTGCTTCCTTTAATTCGGGAGGGCTTGTGAAGTTATAGGCAACAAGGGCAGTATCAAAGAACTTCCCCGGATCATCTGCGACGGCATTGACAACCTCTGTCTGGTTCGTATGGGTTGTTAATCCGAAGAAACGCACCTTGCCCTGTTTACGGAGCTCGGTGTAGGCCTCGCGTACTTCCGGAGCAAAGGCTCGCTCTTTGCTGCTGACATTATGCATCTGGATGACATCGATATAATCGATCTGGAGCCTGGATAAGCTCGTTTCAACGTCCTGAAATATCTCCTTTTTGGTATTTGATGATCCAAGCGTCTTCGTTGCCACATAAAGTTTGTTGCGGATCCCCTTGATGGCCTTTGCCACTATCTCCTCATTATGGCCATTCATGTACCGTCTGGCAGTATCAACGTAATTCACTCCCAGATCAAATGCAGCCCGCATCACCTCATATTCAGGTGTAAGCATTGCACCGAAACTGACAACCGTTATCTTCAAACCTGTCTTTCCAAGAGTACGGTACACCGGGTTCGGAAAGGTACCGGCGGCAGCTACAGCGTTCTTCAGCACACTGCCCATACCCGTTATACCCACTGCCGCCGAGGCGGTCACTGCACCAAGTTTGAGAAAATCCCTCCGGTTGATCAGTCTGGTATGCTCTATCATACCCATAGAACCTCCTTCAATAAAACCACGACC
>JAQTNJ010000237.1 GCA_028713955.1 Syntrophorhabdaceae bacterium | reverse complement strand
TCCCAGAGAAGGCCGTTTTTTGCCACGTTGTATTGCAGTTTTGTTGTCTCAAGGTTTTGCAACTGTTTCAGATAATCGGACCTGTTCTTCCGGGCGATCTCCATGGCTTCCTTAAATGCGGGGGGTTTGACCATGGCCTCGGTTTCCTCTACAGGCTCAAATTGAGTCTGGCTGTCGAGGTTGAGCGTTTGCAGAAGGGTGAGCCGTGTGCTGTCAATGTTGTTCTTATCCTGGATGATCGTGATATTCTGTGATGCGATACCGGCCTCGGACTGGAGCAGTTCCGATTCTGCCAACCTGCCTGCCGCTACCATCGCCTTATTATATTCGTGAGTCTTTTTCGTGGTCTCAAGTGATTCCTGGTCTATTTCGAGCTGGCGTAGAGCCTGTACATATGCCCGGTACTGGGAGGATACGCCCGCGATCGTATTGATAATAGTGTCTTTCAGGTCAAGGATGTTGCCGTTTTCGGTAATGCGGGCGATCACAAGATCTGCAGTCGCTACCTCTTTCCCGGCGTTCTTGAGGAGAGGCTGGGTGAATGACAGTGTCCACGAAGGGTTATACGCAGAGACTTCGGCGACATCAGACTTTGTCGCCTGGTTGTTCCAGGCGAGGGCGAAGTTGCCGCCTGTCGGTACATTGAGGGTCACGCTGGTATTCGTCTGCTGGTTTGAGCCGGTAGTCCTTCCTGTGTCGATATCCGGGTAGGTTGAGTTCCGTTGTGTTGCAAGGGTTATATTCCCCTGGGGTCTGAACTTGTTCTCCGCAACCCTTATGCTAAACCTCTGGGTGATCCTGTTGAGAAATGTGTTCTTCAGGTCGATATTGTTTTTAAGCGCCAGGATGACGCAATCGGCAAGGGTAAGCCCTTTGATCTCATTTTGTCCTTGTTGCGATGCTTGATCCGGTTGCTTGTTTTTTAAAGGCGGAACATTTAATGTATCCCCGGTACTGACCTGACCGAAGGAAAGGGAAATAGAAATACAGAGAACGATAAGGCTTAAAACAGTCCTCATCACAAATACATATGAAAACATTGCATCATCTCCTTATGTTTTGAGATTGACGACTAATTCCAGTATGTTTTTGTTACCGTCCCTTCTGTATATCACATCATCCATGAGTTTTTTTATGAGGAACACACCAACGCCGCCGATCTGCCGCTCAGCGACATCCAGTGTTGTGTCGGGTTCAGAAACCGAAAGAGGGTTGAAGGGCATTCCGGCATCAGTGATCTCGATAATGAATGTCCTGCCATGCTCAGTCTTGCATGATATCTCTACATCACCTTCCTGTTCCTGATAGGCATAATGAAAGATATTGACGAGCGCTTCTTCCGTGGCTATCTCTATCTCATTGATCCGTTTCCCGCCCAATCCCTGTTCCTTCGCGCAATTGCTTACAATATCGATCAGTGTATGGAGATGATCAAGTCTTGCGGGTACTCGTATTTTCGACAGGACTTCCACTATCTTATACGTTATCCAGGGCTGACGCATCCGAATCGAATATCTTAAAGATTGAATAAAAACCGGATATCTTAAAGACTTCTTCAACGGGACCCTGGAGTCCCGAAAATCTTATATCGCCCTGTTCAGCTTTTAATCTTTTCGCTGTGGCAAGGATACTCCGAAGACCGGCGCTGCTGATATATTCCAGCGCGCTGAGGTTGACGATAAAATTACGATCACCCTTCGATATAAGGTTTGAGAGGTAGTTTTCGAATTCAGGGGCAGTAACGGCGTCTATCCTTCCCTGAACTGCAATAACCGTTGTGTTCTTTTCTTGCCGGGCGTTTATCTCCATAACAACTCCTTCTTGTGTTTTTTAAGCATTTTAAATGGAAGACCTTGAAAAATCAACAGAATTTGTGTAAACCACGAAGAATCAGGCTGAGGCTAAGGTTGAGGTTGAGGAGAACCGGCGGGGTGCTTAACCTTAGCCTGAACCTTAACCTGCTTCTTTCCTGGAGGGGGCGACCCCGTCAAGTCGGGACAAGCTGTGAGCCCCGGTAAAGAAGCAGCTGAGAGCGGAGAGTAAAGAGCAAGAAGGTGAGAGGGTGAGAAGAGCAGAAGGTGAGAATCTGAATATAGGTCCTATACGACCTATTGGACCTATATTCTGTAGCGAATTCTTGAGCGAGAGGGGGAGGCCGGGGTACCCGCTTCCGGGTCGCGCTTTGCTGCCAGAGGGGGCGACCCCCTTACGGGGACAGGCGTGAGCCCCATTATATTAACTCGTAGCGAATTCTTGAGCGAGAGGGGAAGGCTCCACGAGCTTATGCCCGTGGAGGGGGCGACCCCCTTACGGGGACAGGCGTGAGCCCCATTAATGGATTGACAGATGCTGTTTTCGTTGTTATAGAACATTTAATATCATCCTTTGCTTTTGCAATGGACCATGGGCTATGAACCAGAAGCTATCAAAAGGAGGTAAAAAACATGGAACAGAAGGGAAATGACAAGGGCTGGAACCCGTACATTGCCGGTTTTCTGACCGGCCTTCTCCTCATCGCATCTGTCTGGTTTACCGGGAAATATGTCGGCGCCTCGACTACGTTTGTCCGCTCTGCCGGTTTCATTGAAAAGGTCTTTGATGCTGAACGGGTCGGGAGTATGGAATATTTCAAAAAGGAACTGCCGAAGATCGACTGGCAGTTCCTTTTTGTGATAGGTATCTTCGTTGGTTCTCTTATCGCATCAACAACATCGAAGACATTCCGCTGGCAGGGTGTTCCTGACATGTGGCAGGGACGTTTCGGACCAGGCAGGGCAAAGCGGGCGATCGTCGCATTTATCGGCGGCGCCGTCGCCATGTTCGGGGCAAGGCTCGCAGATGGGTGACCGAGCGGCCATGGGCTGAGCGGTTCGCTCCAGTTGGCTGTCAGCGGGTATGTATCCTTGATATGTTTTTTTATCGGCGGTGTTATTGTCGCAGGGATTCTCTACAAAGGAGGTGAGGGGAAATGAACGAGCTTATCTACGGATCTGTTACAGGCATCATCTTCGGGTTTCTCCTCCAGAAGGGAAGGGTAATCCGGTACGATAAACAGATCGGAGCACTCCGACTCCTGGATATGACGATCGTGAAATTCATGTTCACCTCGATCCTCGTCGCAATGGTAGGCGTATACATCCTGAAGGACCTTGGTATTGTGAAGCTCTCTTTAAAGGCAACGGTGCTTGGCGGCAATATCGTCGGCGGGCTTATCTTCGGGATCGGCTGGGGGCTGCTCGGTTATTGTCCCGGTACACAGCTTGGTGCGCTCGGTGAAGGTCGATGGGACGCGATCTGGGGCATCCTCGGAATGCTTGTCGGGGCCGCCATCTTCGCGGAGATGTTCCCGATGCTGAAGGGCACGGTGTTGAAATGGGGAGATTTCGGGAAGATCACGATCCCCCAGATACTTGGGGTAAACCACTGGATCGTCATTGTTGCCTTTGTGATCATCGGCATCCTCATGTTCAGGTGGTTCGAGAAGAAAGGACTTTGAAAAGCAGCGCATAGCTGACAGCAAAAAACTAAACATAGTAAGTAGTAGGAAGTAGGCAGTAAAAGATTTTTGTGCTTACTGCTTACTGCCTACCGGGTTTTTGCTGTTGCTATGAGCCATGAACCGTGAACTAAAAGGAGAATATTATGGGTAAGGAACGGTTGGTCGTAATAGGTGGTGTGGCGGCAGGGATGAGCGCTGCCAGCAGCTATAGGAGGTTGAAGCCGGAGGCAGAGGCGATTGTTCTTGAGAAAGACTATTTTATCTCCTACGGTGCCTGCAGCCTCCCTTACTATGTCTCCGATGATGTGAAGGATTTTCAGGACCTCATATCCCTGACACCGAAGGTTGCTACTGAAGAACGAGGTATAACCGTACTGACCCGTCATGAGGCAACAGGTATTGACTTCAGTAAAAAAGAGGTGTCAGCAAGAAACCTCGACAAGAATGAAGAGACAAAGTTCTCATACGACAAGCTTGTCATTGCAACCGGCGGGCTGCCCGTTAAACCTCCGCTGCCAGGTATTGACCTCCAGCATGTTTTTACAATAAGGACACTCCTTGATGGGATAGAGATCAAAAAGTTCATCGACGAATGGGGTTCTTTCCAGGTCTGTGTGGGTTCGCCTGAGTGTCTTTACGTAAACCGGTATGGTGCGGAAAAGAGGATCATGAAGGCGATTATCGTCGGCGGCGGATATATCGGTATGGAGATGTGTGAATCGCTCCGTAAACGGGGGCTCGAGGTTACCGTCATCGAGAAGATGGACAGGGTCCTCGGCACCATGGATAAGAGCATCACCGATGTCGTTGAAGAAAAGATCAAGGCAGAAGGGGTGAAACTGTTAAAAGAGACGTCCGTTGAAGGCTTCGAAGGAAGTAACGGAACGGTCACCGGTGTCAGGACAGACAGGGGTGTCTTTGATGCCGACCTCGTCCTCCTTGCCATAGGGGCCAGACCGAATACGAAACTTGCCCGGGAGGCAGGGATCGAGCTCGGTGCCAATGGCGCCGTAAAGGTTGATGACTACCTGCGGACCAACATGCCCGATGTCTATGCTGCGGGCGATTGTGCCGAGGCAAAACACCTTGTGACCGGTAAAAAAGTCTATATCCCTCTGGGGACAACAGCGAACAAACAGGGAAGGATAGCAGGCGAGAATGCGGCAGGCATGAGCAATGTTTTTGAAGGCATTGTGGGGACGGCTATCACGAAGGTCTTCGACCTCGAGGTTGCCCGTACAGGCCTTTCTCCTCTGGAGGCGGAGCGGGAAGGGTACAAATTCTTTGTCTCGACCATTAAGGGCC
>JAQTNJ010000236.1 GCA_028713955.1 Syntrophorhabdaceae bacterium | reverse complement strand
AATTTTATCGGCAGGATGGGCCATCCGCAAAGCGAGGTCTACCTTGCAGGGCCGGCAGTAGCAGCGGCAAGCGCAATAAAAGGAAGGATAGCACATCCGGAAGAGATTTAAACCTGTTTAAAGTTTCAAGTTTCAAGTTTAAAGTTTAAAAATAAACTATAAACCGGAAAATTAAGAAAGGAGCACATATGCGAATCAAAGGAAAGATATGGAAATTCGGCGACAACATAGACACGGACATCATCATCCCTGCAAAATACCTTGCGATGACGGACCCAAAGTCTCTCGGCGAGCATTGTATGGAACCGATTGCGCCGTCATTTCACGAGAAGGTAAAAAAGGATGACATTATCGTAGCCGGATCAAACTTCGGGTGCGGTTCTTCGCGTGAGCATGCCCCCATTGCCATATCGGCCCTCGGTATCCCCCTTGTGATAGCGAAGAGCTTTGCAAGGATATTCTACAGGAACGCCTTCAACAAAGGACTGGCACTGCTTGAGGCAGATGTTATAGATAATATAGATGAAGGAGAAGAGGTTGAGATCGATCTCTCATCAGGGGTTATTCGCTGGAGAAATATGGAGGTGACGGCAAAACCGATACCATCGTTCATGGTGGAGCTTATTAACGAAGGTGGGCTGATCAACTACCTGAAAAAACAACTGGAGGAGTGACATGAAAACCTACAATGTGGCCGTTGCCGGTGCAACCGGAGCCGTGGGAAACGAAATGATAAGTGTTCTCGAGGAAAGGGATTTCCCTGTAAAAAATCTTATCCTCCTTGCATCATCAAGAAGTGTCGGTAAGACGCTGTCCTTCAAGGATAAAAGCGTGAAGGTACAGGAGCTGAAAGAAGATTCCTTCAAGGGAATCGACATCGGTTTATTCTCACCCGGTGGTTCGGTGAGCATGAAATTCGCTCCCATAGCCGCTGCGAGCGGATGCGTGGTAATAGACAATACGAGCGCCTTCAGGATGGACCCCGATGTCCCTCTTGTCGTCCCCGAGGTAAACGAGCATGCAATCGCGGGCTACAGGAAAAAAGGGATCATCTCAAACCCTAACTGCTCAACGATCCAGATGGTTGTCGTCCTGAAACCGCTTCACGATTTTGCAAAGATAAAAAGGGTCGTTGTATCAACCTACCAGGCAGTATCAGGGACGGGCATGAAGGCGATCAAAGAGCTTGAACAGCAGATCCTTAACATCTACAATGCGCGGAAGGTAGAGATCAAGGTCTATCCTCATCAGATAGCCTTTAACTGCCTCCCCCACATCGATTCATTTCTCGACAACGGGTATACAAAGGAAGAGATGAAGATGGTCAACGAGACCAGGAAGATCATGGAGGATCCAAACATTGCCGTAACGGCAACGACTGTAAGGGTTCCTGTCTTCTACGGTCACTCCGAATCGGTGAACATTGAATTCGAAAAGGATGTAAGCCCGGAAAAGGCACGGGCGCTTTTGAAGAAGGCGCCAGGCGTAAAGGTAGTCGATGACCCGTCAAAAAATAAATATCCCCTTGCGATCAACGCAGCAGGGAAAGATGACACCTTTGTGGGCCGCATCAGGAGGGACGATACAGTTCCGTATGGTCTGAACATGTGGGTCGTGGCAGATAACATCCGGAAGGGCGCTGCGCTCAACGCAGTCCAGATCGCGGAATCGCTGATAAAGAAATATATGTAAACTACAGCAAAGAGCTAAGAGCTGAGGGCAAAAAGTAAATCAGTGATTTTTTTCTCTCCGCTCTCCGCTCTCCGCTCTCTGCTATAAGTTGTTTTTCGGCGGTTGCGTCTGCCGTATCTTGTCTACCTCTTCTTCGATGTCCCGGATCACAAGTTTCAGCCTCGAGATTGAATGTATGCGTTCCATGATGTAAATATCTTCATTATTTACCGTTTTCCCTGAAGTAAATATATCGTATACATATTCACCGATCCCGGCATATAATTTCTGCATGTTTCGCTGAGCCTTCGTGATGTCAATGTATTTCTTTTTCCCTATCACTGCCTGTTTCTCAACGTTAAATGCAATATCCTGTGCAGTCTCTTTGAGTGTCTTTAATCCTTCCCCGGTCTTCTTTTTCAGGTCATCGATAAGAGCCATCTTGCCTCCTTTATAATCTCGCTTATTACGTAATATACCTGTCTGCTCCGGATTTTTCAAGCCATACCCTCTGTCCCTTTGAGTCCTGCATTTTTTCACTTGAACCCTCAACCCCTTGAATCCTTGAACCCTGTTAATATTAAAATCATTTGACTAAACAGGAACTCGCGTGTATATAAATCTGTATACATACTATTATACCCGGAGGTGAGCAATATGTTTAAAAAAATAGTTTGTCCAGTCGATTTTTCAGAATTTACTGAGGAAATTGTCACCTATGCCGTGAGTATCGCAAAGAAGTTCAACGCGGAGCTTCATTTATTCCATGTCATACCGAATCTCAATTACTTTACACCCTATGAATCCTTTCTTACCCCGGAAAATCTTGTAGCAATTGAAAATAACATCGGTGTTGAAGTAGACAGAGACTTCAATAAGATCATCAAAAAAATAGATATTCCGGTCAAGAAGATCACAAAGACCGGCGTTACCTTTGTCGAGATTATTGATTACGTGAAGACCGAAGCGATTGATCTCATCGTCATGGGAACCCATGGACGAAGCGGCATTGAACATATCCTTATAGGAAGCGTCGCGGAAAAGGTGGTCCGGAAAGCTCCCTGTCCTGTCCTGACGATACGGCCGAAAAATAAATCATTTCAGATGCCGTAACACAGCTATCAGCCGTCAGCTATCAGCAGACAGCTGCAAACCCGTAAATCGTAAGTCGTTAGTCGTGAGGGGAATAGCCCTTTGTCATTGCGAGCCCGCAGGGCGCGGCAATCTCATTCAATTGTTTATACCCAATGAGATCGCCACGTCGCTTACGCTCCTCGCGATGACAACACCAAGTAACCTTGAACATAGAACCTTGAACAGATTTTACTGTAAGCTGTATGCTGTTAGCTGACGGCTGATAGCTACGTTAAGTGTTCGTATAGCTCCCGGATGTTCTTGAGCGGTATGATATCAAGCCCTGAGACCTTTTCAACGCCCTTCGGGCAGAAGACCCTTTTGATCCCGAGACGCTCGCACTCCCTGATCCTCATATCCATATAGACGATCTTGCGGATCTCTCCCGTGAGACCTACTTCCCCGAACAGGGCCGTATCCTGGCCAATGGCAACATCTTTAAAACTTGAAAGGATGGACGCGGCCACAGAGAGGTCTACTGCCGGTTCATTGACCTTCATACCGCCGGTGACATTCACGTAGACATCCCTGTCAAAAAATGGTTTCCCGATGGCCTTTTCGATGACGGCTATGAGAATAAAAAGACGATTAACATCATATCCGAGGGATAACCGCTTGGGGATTGAGAAGTTAGTTTTGGGTGTCACAGCCTGTACTTCCAGGATGATAGGCCTTGATCCGGTAATGTAAGGGAACAGGGTGCTGCCTGAGCCGATGTCCCCTCTCTCGGAAACAAAAAACTGCGACGGGTTCTCTACGCTTATGAGTCCCTCTTTTTTCATCTGGAATATTCCAACCTCGTCGACGGGCCCATACCTGTTCTTCATAGCCCGCAACATCCTGTAGGGAAGCATCTTGTCGCCTTCAAAATAAAGCACCGTGTCTACCATATGCTCGAGGATCTTAGGGCCGGCAATAGCGCCCTCCTTTGTTACGTGGCCGATGAAGATGAGGGTTGTATCCATGGATTTCATCGCCATTGTCAATTTCGAAGAGACATCCTTTATCTGGCTCACATTCCCCGGGAGCATCGGCAGGCTGCTATTATAGGTCGACTGGATCGAGTCGATAATAACGAGATGGTATGCTGTTCCCGACACGGCCTCAATGATGTCGTCAAGCTGGTTCGTGGCGAGGATCGGAAAATTGCCGCCGAGGTTTAACCGTTTCCTCCGTGATGCCAGTTGCTTCAATGATTCTTCACCGGAGACATAAAGGACATTAAGACCGAGCTCGACCATCCGTGCCGCTATCTCAAAACATAAGGTGGTTTTACCTATCCCGGGATCTCCTCCGAGGAGTATCGATGAGCCGACCGTCAGACCTCCTCCCAGGACCCTGTCCATCTCATCTATGCCGAGGATTACCCTCTCTTCGGCAATCTCATCGTCGCTGACGATGACCGGGCTTCTCTTTGCCTGTGATTCAATTGCCTTGTCAACCTTGTATTCCCGGATCGTATCCCAGCCCCCGCACTTGGGGCACTTTCCCATCCACTTGAAGGTCTCATACCCACAGGCATCACAAACAAAGACAACTTTTTTTGCCACTATCCCCCCTTATGCGTATATCGTATATCGTATTTCGTATATCGAGGTTCCAATAAATCCGTTCGGCGTTGGGCGTTCGGCGTGAGGCGAAAGGCTGGAGGTTGGAGGAGGGAGGCGTAGGATTGTTTCTTTCGTTTCTCGCCTTTTCACTTTTCACCTTTCACGTCCCCTATTCACTATCGACTATTCACTGATTTTGGGTATGCAGCTTTATGAGATCGAACTGGTACTTCATTACCTTTGTAAGCCATTCTTTCGTCTTCGGAAATTCACGGGCATCCAGTTCAAGCGTTATCATCTCGTCGTATCCGAGCCTCCTGACGGTATTTAAAAATTTAACGATCGGGAGGTCGCCTTTCCCGAGAAAAAGATGGCTCCTGTGAGACCCGTGGTCACTGAGATGAATATTTTTTAACCTGCCGGTTTTGAAGACCCGTAAGAAACCCGCTATGATATCATCGCCGAAT
>JAQTNJ010000235.1 GCA_028713955.1 Syntrophorhabdaceae bacterium | reverse complement strand
GCAGCTTTTCTTTTATATTGACGAGATCGATCTCCCATTTTCCTATTAACCCCTCGACGTCCTCCCGGGCGGCAAAGACCTTTTTCTTTATAGCTTTGGCGGCCAATGTTTTAAATCCGGTGAGAGATTTTTCTACCTCTTTGAGTATCAGCTCCGCTTCCTTTTTGATTTTTGTCTTGCCGGGCTCCACCATCGTTATTGCCTGTTGAGCAAACTGAACGGTTTCTTCGGCTGCCTTTTTTGCCTCCTTGTATTGCTTGTTGACAACGAGGTCTTTTGCGTTCTTCAGCGATTCCTCTGCCTTTTTGTAGATATCGGCTGCATAGAGATGCGCCTCTTTTAGTTTCGCCTCCTCAAGAGCCTTCTCTGCCTCCGCTATCTCCTGTGTGGGGGGTTTAGCGCAACCGGTAATCAATAGAACAAACAGGACAAGGGTCATTATTGAAAGTTTACACAATACGGTTTTTGTATTCATGCCAATCCTCCTTGGTCAGGGTATGATTATAAATATCGCGTGGAGTGTTCCCGTGTTGATGTCGCTATGCATTGTCTTCCTCCACAGCTTCTTTGATCTTATCGAGAATATCGGGTATTGCCGCGGTAACCCTATCCCAGCTTGCGATTAGCGGGACACCGAGAGGATCTTTCATGATAACCTCTGCGGCCTTTTTAATGCCGTGCGTGAAGGTATCTACGGCCAGGCTTTCCTGGTGCCTGTCAAAATAAAGACCGTTAATGGATGCGTCGTCCTCGTATCTCTTCAGCATATCCTGGGCTGTACGGACATATGTCGCGACGAGGGTCTTGAAAAAGCCGTCAGAAAAGACTACCCCTTCAGATGCCAGGGTTCTGAAGACCGACTTGGAGATGTCTATGCACATCTTATGCAGACCCTTCGTGGCATCCTCAGGTGAAAGCGTCTGGTGTTTATGTTCATAGTTGTCGGCGATATCTACCTGGCATACCCTGTTTATAGAGGTATTCCGGTATACCTCGGCGAGTGTCCCGACCTCGAGACCCCAGTCCCCGGGGATCCTGTTTACCCTGGCGAGATTAACGTCCATCGAGAATTCTCCGGCAAGGATATACCTGAAACTATCGAAAAACACCAGAAGCGGATGATAGCCTATGATCTTCTCGAGCGCCCTTATGAGAGGCGTAACAAGAAGCCTGGTCGCTCTCCCGTGCATCTTGTCCGTTACCCTCGTGTAGAACCCTTTACAGAAATCGTAATCAAGACTGGGGTTGGTCACAGGGTAGCAGAGCCTTGCAAGTAGATCCCTGCTATATGTGACAATATCACAATCGTGGAGCGCGATAGCGTTAAACTCGCGCCTTGAGAGGATGTATCCATAAGCCATCCATACGGATCTTCCCTTTCCCTCAGAACCGGTTGGGAGGTCTTCCGTTTCGATTGCCTTATATATTCTTTTCATCTTTTTACCGCTATTCCATATAACCTTTGTCTTTTGCGGCAGGACAGAAAAGAAATCTTTTGCATTCTGAAACTCACTTTCGGATGTAGGACCCAGGGTAACCACAACTTCCCTAATATACTGAACATACTTCAGCTCCTCTACGATCTTTTTCAGCGCCTCCCCGCTGAGTTCGCTGTAAAGGGACGGCAGGACAAGGGCAATCGGTCTTTCCTGCGCGTATCTGTTAAGTTTTGATTCGATGGCCTCGACCTTTTCTTTACCCAACCGATGTAATGTTGAGACTGCGCCTGTTTGATAGAAATCAGACATAGTACACCTCCTGGAATTAAACAATTTATATAGAGATTATTTTAACAAATCTGGGAAACGCTTTTTATTTCGCCGAAACCTTTTATGATATATTATAATATCAGTTACATGAAAATGCAAATGCATGCATTTTTCATGCTGTCTTTAAAAAACAGCAGAGGATTCGATGCGACATATTATTATATTTACCGACCTCGACGGTACGCTCTTGGACTCGGCGTACTCATTTCACGACGCCCTGCCTGCCCTTGAGTTCATCAGGGAGCACGCAGTTCCGCTTGTTATCTGTTCGAGCAAGACAAGGGCGGAGATTGAGCATTACAGGAAAAAATTAGACAACAGGCATCCTTTTATATCAGAAAACGGCGGAGGGATCTTTATCCCGAAGGGGTATTTTGATCCGGGATTGATAGCTTTTGCAGGCAGCGTTTCCGAAGACGAAGATTATCACATCATCGGGCTCGGCGCCCGGTACAGCGATCTGCGCAGGGCCTTGCGGCAATTGAAAAATAAAGGATTTTACATCAGGGGATTCGGGGATATGAGCGTAGAAGAACTTGCGGATGTCACCGGTCTGTCCCCGGATGAAGCCAAAATGGCGCAAAGAAGGGACTTCGATGAGCCCTTCCTGTTCGATGGTGACGAGAGCGCATCAAGGGAGCTTTTTTCCGGGATCAAACGGATGGGGTTCAATTTCACGCAGGGAAGTTTTTATCACATACTGGGAGATAGCGATAAGGGAAGGGCGGTTTCCATTCTGATCGGTCTCTATCGAAAGATTTACAGCGCCGTGGGGAGCATAGCGATCGGGGATAGTCCCAATGATTTCCCGATGCTCGAAGCGGCAGACGTTGCGGTGCTTGTCCAGCGGACCGACGGCAAACACGCCGCAGGGCACAATATCCCGAACATCATTCTCCAGGAGGGGATCGGGCCGGTGGGATGGGGAAGGGCGGTTTTGAAGATCCTCACAGCCGGAACGTAATACACATACTATCTTTTCTTAATCTTATCTACTATCTTTGCCACAAGCCCTATGATACTTTTTGGTCTTAGCCTTATTGAAATATCCTCACTGTCGTCAAGCTCCCTGAATCTCTGGATCTTGATTGAGGGTGATTTTGAAACAGCAAGTACCTGGCTTGGGTATACGCTTCTGTGACCGGTCATCAGGAAACTTATAACACATGAAACAGCGGCATAGGGCGCAACTGATCCCCCGAAGAGTTCTATTGCCATTATGCTTGCAGAGATCGGCGTGTTTGCGGCACCTGCGAGGAGGCTTACCATGCCTATCGCAGAGAATATTGTGGACTCCAATCCGAAAATATTTGCAAAAAAATTACCTGAGGTGGCGCCGATGAAAAAGATTGGCGTGACTATGCCTCCACTCCCGCCGAAACTGAGAGTTATTGACGTAAAAAGCATTTTTAAAAGAAAGGCGCCCCGGGCGACAGAACCTCCTTCCAGTACCGACTTGATGGTGTCCAACCCCAGCCCGAGATATTTTGTCGAGAATATCAACGATAACAGTACAAGAGGAGCCCCTCCTATTAGAGCCTTAAACGGTGGCCATAACCGTATTTTTTTGCTTAGATGCTCGAAAAACCTCAATATTTCGATGAACAGGAATGAGCAAAAACCGAAGAACAGGCCGCTCAGGCACACCTTGATAAAAAAGAAACTGCTGAACACCGGTATAAAACGCAAGGGTTCATGGAAATACGTGATTCCTAAATACGTTGTAACCTGATACCCCACAATACCCGCAATAAATGACGGCAACAGCACATCATAGAGGACGCCGCCTACAAACAATACTTCAAGCCCGAACATTGCGCCTGCTATCGGTGTGCCAAAAACAGCAGCAAACCCTGAGCTTATACCGCATATAACCAATTTTCGCCGGTCTTTATTGTCGAATTTTAGGAAGCTTGCAACGATTGACGAAAGCCCCGCCCCGATCTGCGCACATGGACCTTCCTTGCCCGCTGATCCTCCCATGGCAAGGGTTATAATTGTTGCGACAATCTTGACCGGGACTACGGCGGGGTTTATTTTGCCGAAACGTTTGTGAATTGCTTCTATTACCTTTTCCGTCCCGTGACCTTCTGCCTCCGGTGCGAGGTATTTCACCAATAACGTGCTCAGGAATAACGCGAACGGCAGCAGGAGAAAATAATATTTGTATGTTGTCGTGACCGATATGCTGAGGTCAAGGAGTTTTAGAAAAAACGCTGTCGAACATCCGACAACAACGCCGACGAGCGCTGCAAGCAGTGACCATTTCAATATGCTGACGAACAGCACAGACCCTTCTAAAAATCTTTTGCTCATTTTTCTACAGCCAACTTTTATATTTCCTCTGTTTTATATATGTCATATCCCACGATAGAGTAAGGCATTTAAGGTTCATCAAGTGTTCATTATAAATTATTTTTTGCATAAAAAGAAGGGGACACTCGCAGGCGTCCCCTTCATGTACCTTACAAGGTATTATTGTTAGTGTGCCTTCAGATAGTCGATACAGAACTTCAGGGCTTCGTCGCCGGGAAGACCCTTCGCCTTCATGTTCTTCACATAGTCGTCAAGGATCGGCTTTACTGCTGCTACCCACCTGGCATCTTCTTTTTTCGAGAGAGCGATAATCTTGTTTCCTCTCTTCTTGGTGAACTCGTAGCCTTCTTTGTCTATTGCATCCCAGGTCTGACCCTGTTTTGCTATCCATTCCTTGCTCACATCCTCCATGACCTTCTGGACATCAGCCGGCAGGGCATTCCATTTTGCCTTGTTCATGACGACAAACATGCTTGCTGTGTAGGCAGCACCGAAGTCCTGGGTCGTAGAGGAGACAACCTCACCCCATTTCCAGCCCTGAAGGGCTTCCATAGGGGCCATTGCGCCCTCTGCAACACCGGTACGGAGCGCGTCATAGGTCTCCGGCATGGTGGTGCCGACAGGTGCTCCACCTAAGGCCTGCACGATTTTTGCGGCAAGACCGGTTGCCCTGATCTTCATACCTTTTACGTCTTCAAGTTTGTATACCGGTTTCTTGGTATGCAGGATCCCCGGACCATGCGCATGGAGGAAGAGGACCTTTACTTCGTCGAGTTCTTTTGGTTTGAATTTGTCATAGAATGC
>JAQTNJ010000234.1 GCA_028713955.1 Syntrophorhabdaceae bacterium | reverse complement strand
TGAAATGATCAATCTCGCGCAGGAAAAGGGGAAGAATTTGATCAATCTGGGACTGGGCGTCAATAGCGGGATCAGGAGGTTCAAGGAGAAATGGGGTGGCGTGCCGTTCCTCAGATATGAATTCCGTGAGTATAAACTCGGACAAAAGCGAACCTTCTCGATCTTAGACGCAATCACATCGAAGTTATAGCGGCAATAGGGGAAGCAATGGTTTTCTGGCGATCACGGGAAAAGAAGTTCAGGATGGTCTGGGAGATTGAACGGGATGGTATGAAAAATTTTCTTGCAGGGAGCGCCCATTTTTTCCCCTACAGTTTCAGACAATCCCTCATTGAGCTCATCGGCAGGACAACATCAGTCCTCTTCGAAGGCCCCCTCGATGAAACAAACATGGGCAAGGTGAGGCAGGACGGCATTGAGGCAAAAGAAGCAGAGAAGATCACCGACCTGTTAGACAAGAAGACACTGTCGGAAATCAGCAGGGAGTTCATGGAGACCGTCCCTCCTGACGACTCTCTTTCGTTGTATGCGGATCTGTTCAACAGGGACAAGAAAACGCTCATCCCCGACGAAATCAACAGGTTGAAACCATGGATGGCCTTCTTCGTGATCTGGTCGCATTACCTGAAAAAAAGGGGCTGGATATATTCCGTTGACCTTGAAGCACTATCAGTGGCTAAAGAACTGGGTAAAGATATCCATTACCTCGAAACCATCGAGGAGCAGATCGAAGCATTAAACGGCATACCCATTGAAAGGATCGTCAATTTTTTTCGCAGGATGAAGGAATGGGAGAAATTTGCAAAGCACCACGCGCGTCACTATCTTAAGGGCGATATAGGGACCGTGGTATCGGCAATCGGGGATTTTCCGTCCCGTTGCGAGTCCATCGTGGAAAAGCGGGACCCGATCATGTTCGAGAGGATGATGCCGTTCATCGAAAGGGGGGACGCTGTAGCATTTGTAGGCACCACCCATATACGGGGCATTAAAGGGATGCTCGAGGAAAAGGGGTATACTGTAACCAAACCTTGACGATGATATCAGCGACTGAATCAGATTTTATACGGAACAACGCCTGTGTACCGGAACACACAACCGGTTACGTAACAGCCATCTCAGGAGGCGAACCGTATCTCTTTGGACCCTATCTCTGCTATATAACAAAGGGATCGCTTGTTTTCGTAGGATATCCGCTGGGAGAACCGTTTGATGAAAAGAGGATGAAAAGGGCACTCGATGATGCTGTAAAACGGTTAAAACCGGAAGAGATAGCCCTGATAGCGCCCGTAGTGTCATTAAAAAATGATGCCATTGTTGAGAAAACATCGGACCATTATTACAGGCTGGATGCCCGCACCCTTCGTGTCGCTCCAAAAACACTGAATATGATACGCCGGGCTGCAAGGGAAATAACTATCGAGAAGGCGAGACAATACAGTGATGAGCATACTGAGCTGGTCAAAGATTTTTTAGGTTCGCATCCTGTACAAACCGGTACGGAATTTATTTTTGAGCATATCCGCGATTATACCGCCTCCTCCGATACAGCCCTGGTAATAAATGGCAGAAACCGCGACGGAAGACTCGCAGCATTCGACATTGCTGAGTTTGGCGCGAAAGATTATGCCTTTTACATGTTCAATTTTGTTTCCAGAAGGTACTACATTCCCGGCATCTCTGATGCCCTCCTTTATGAGATCGTGAAAATGGCCCGGGAGCAAGGAAAGAGATATGTGAACCTTGGACTGGGCATCAATAAAGGAATAGTTTTTTTTAAGCTGAAATGGGGCGGCGTCCCCTTCATGCCTTATGAGTACATGCTCTATCGTCGCACAAAAAATACTATCCTGGAATCGCTTTTACAGAAGCTGTAAAGGCAGCCCATGTAACACATCGTATGTCGTATTTCGTATATCGTATATCGAGACCACAAAAAAGAACGTTCGTCGTGATGCGTTCGGCGTTGGGCGTAAGGGAAAAAGCACACTGAACGTCTTAAAAAGGCAGGGAGCGTGTTCGCTCCCTGCCTTTTTACTATCTACTATATACTATCTACTGCTTTTTAGAACGTCGGTACCGGGAATAAGACCCCGCCGAAGATAAGCCATGCGAAAAGCAATGTCCAGAAGATATTGAAGAACTGTGCAATGAGGAACGCGGCGGCCGGCCTTCCGCCGCCCATGGAAACAAGTTCTTTAAACTTCGTATCAAGCCCGATGCAGAGAAATGCGAGTGTGAACCACCAACCCCTCAACCCTTTGGTAATATTCGTCACTGCCTTTGCTGATGACTCCTCCATCAGGAAGGAGAAGACAAGGGAAGCGATGATAAACCCGACAACGAACTTGGGGAACCTGAACCAGATCTCCATCATGGTCGGTTTTTCACCTGCGGCCTGTCCCTTGAAGGTAAACCAGATGGCAAGGAAGAATGCAACAAACCCGATCAGCACGTTCTGTGCCATCTTGACGACAACGGCGACGGCCATCGCTGCATCACCGGCAATAGCACCCGCTGCAACCACGGCACCTGTTGTATCGATCGTCCCGCCGATCCATGCGCCCGCTACTGCCGCCGACATGCCTACTCCTTTTGCAATAAGGGGCTCTATTATCAGCATTGGTATAGCGCAGAGGAGGACCAGCGATATGGTGTGGCTTATCTTCTTCTGGTCACCCTTAACGGCACCTCCAGCAGCAATGGCAGCGGAGACGCCGCAGATAGAAACTGCGGTACCAAGGATTGACGCGAATTCATCGTCAAGGCCGAGCTTCTTTGCTATCCAGTAGCATACATAGAAAACGGCAAGAATGACGATGATTGACTGTATCATCCCGTAGGCCCCTACCTTTGCGATCGTCGTGAAGAGCACCTCGGCGCCGAGAAGGACAAGGCCGATCTTGATAAAAAACTCTGTCTTGACGGCGGTCTTGAGCCATTCAGGGACACCGACGGTGTTGCTGATGATCAGACCGAAGATGAGTGACCAAAAAACGACCTCAAGGCCGTAGTGGGTAACTGTGGTATTTCCTGCAACAAGGAAGGAGAGCGCAGACAGGATATAAACAATAGGGAACCCAAGGGTGAATTTACCAAAGGACATGCCCATAATGGCCATACTGATACCGCCGAGTATCCATAAACCGATCAGCAGATAGAGGGCCTTGAGCAGGTTGGCACCGGAAAGGATCTTGCCGATGGTGTTGCCGGCATCACCTTTCATGTCCTTACCCACCTTCCCGGCCTTCTTCGCTATATCCTTATCCTTGGCATCCTTTGCCACCTTTTCGACCTTACCGGCGGCATCGCCGATCGCCTTCCTGTCTTTTCCATCGATGGCTGTTTTAAGGGCAAGCAGTTCTTTCTGAACGTTCTGTTCCCCTTTTCCTTCAGCGTCCTTAGCGAGTGCCTCGACCTTTGAGGCGGCACCTGCAGCCTTTTCAAAAAAGGCACCGTCCGTCATCCACTTCCAGCCGGGCAGTTTAAAGGTTGCACCGGCCATAAAGATAATAAGGATTAAAAAACCGATCCATACAGACATCCAGTCGTCTTTCTTCCAGAGCGTGGTCCAGTCAATACCCTGCTTTTTCTCCTCCATAGACTACCCCCTTTCGTTATGATTATTGGAATTCACATTGTTGAAGTCATCTTATATCTTATACCTTATTAGCGAAGTTTTCGGAACTTGTCAACCCCCCTTTTTTTTTATGTCCGGGCAGGTCAAAGATCATGTGTATGGCACGGTGATACACAGGATATATACCTTGAAAAAAAAATTAAATGGCTTATATTGTAAAAATACGGAAGCGCAAAAAGGAGGTATCTATGCAGTATTCCGAAATAGTCATGGAACATTTTAAAAATCCCAAAAATGTCGGTAAGATAGAAAGCGCCGACGGTGTTGGCGAGGTCGGCAACCCAGTATGTGGCGATATGATGACCATCGCCATCAAGGTAAAGGATAACCGCATTGATGACATTAAATTTGAGACCTACGGCTGCGGCGCTGCCATAGCAGTATCAAGCATGGTTACGGAAATGGCAAAGGGTAAAACACTTGACGAGGCGATGAAGATCACCAACGATTCCGTGGCACATGAACTGGGCGGGCTCCCTAAGAACAAGCTCCACTGTTCAAACCTTGGCGCCGATGCCCTCCACAAGGCGATTATGAATTATTACGAGCGCAAGGAAGGCAAAACAGAAAAGAAGGACGAAAAGGTCGAATTCATCGGTGAAAGGGCCAAAAAGGACAAATGCTATTGTCCGTACTGCGACACCGAATTGCCTAAACAGTCCCCTTTCTGCACAAAGTGCGGAAAACCGACAATAGAGCATTAATAATACTGAGCACAGGAGAGGAGTAAACCACTATGGACATAACCTACTTTGATAACATCTCTGCCACACATCTCCACCCGGAGGTAAAAGAGGCACTTATCGATTACATACAAAAGGATGGATTCGGCAACCCTTTAAGCCAGCACCGCATAGGGGACAGCGCCTCAGAGGTGTTGGAAGATGCACGCGCCAAGGTTGCCGGGCTTATCAATGCAAAAGATTCGGAGATCGTCTTCACCTCCGGAGGGACGGAGTCGATCAACCACGCTATCAAGGGCGTTGCCTTCGCAAGGGCAAAAAAAGGCAAACATATCATCAGCACGAACATCGAGCACCAGTCAGTGGCAAGAACGCTCAGGATGCTCATGAGGATGGGCTACCAGGTAACCCTGATCCCCGTTGATAAGTACGGCCTTGTCGATCCGGGGGCAGTGGAAAAGGCAATCACTGACCAGACGATCCTCATCACAGTCATGCATGCCAACAATGAGATAGGGACCGTTGAGCCCATCGCTGAAATAGGCAGGATTGCAAAAGCTAAAAATGTGACCTTTCACAGCGACGC
>JAQTNJ010000233.1 GCA_028713955.1 Syntrophorhabdaceae bacterium | reverse complement strand
ATCGCCTCAGAGGGATCGACGACCATCGAGACATTCATCACGGACATTAAGATGCAGACGAAAAAGAAGGACGGATCGCTGATGAAATCGCCCCTCTATAAGATCAATGCAGAGGGGAAGGAATACAAGACCTTCTCCGAGACGCTGGCAAAGACGGCGAAAGAGGCGAAAGACGCGGCCCGGAAGGTGGTCATTACTTTCGTTACAAATAAATACGGAAACGATGCCGAGAATATCATTTTTGCCGACGAGGGGCCGGGGGTGGAGACCGAGCGCGAGCCCGGACAGGAGGGCTGAGCATAATGGGATCATTGCCGAGACTCAAGATCAAGGACGAGATCCGCTACCGCAAGGGATCCACGGATGAAAGCCAAAATTGTCGTTACTGCATCAATTTCATAAATCTTTATCTTCAACCTGGAGAACTTGTCCAATATAACGTCAAAGGGATGTGCCGGATCATCGGCGAGAGGGATCTCGTCCGTTATCGGGTCCGTGGGGATTATACGTGCGACAGACAGGAGTATCGCCATGATCGTTGAAAAAATTCTTGAAAGCAAGGCCCGGAAGATCAAACAGTTTCCGGTGAACAGCAACAGGGCGAGCGACTTGGGGATCCCCTGCATCAGATACCACGTCCTGAACCGTACACGATGGCAGGAAAAGAGTCTGCATGATGTCGGCCTTCAAATGGTTTTCGACATGGGAAACGAGATCGAAAAGATCGTGCTCCGGGAACTTGACGAGGCTGGCCTGACCGTGATCGAGCAGCAGAGATCCTTTCAATGGCCGGAGTATCAGATTACGGGCCATACAGATGGGACCATACTCTTGGATGACGGTTCATGGCCTCTCGAAATCAAGTCCTGCTCTCCCTTCGTGTTCAAGGCAATAAACAGCGTGGCGGACCTGACAGGCGGTAAATATGCCTATCTCCGAAAGTACCCCGCACAGCTTACATTGTATTGCCTTATGGCGAACAAGGAAAAGGGCGTGATCCTATTCAAAGACAAGACCTCTGGCGCCATGAAGGAAATATGGGTGCCTCTGGATTATGAGTTAGGCGAAACCCTCTTGAAACGTGCCGAGGCCGTCAACGCCCACGTCGCTACGGGAACGCTGCCCAATCCAATCAACGATGATCTATGGTGCGACGGCTGCGCCTTCGCCCACATCTGCCTGCCGGATCACATCGGCAAGGAGATCGAGGTTGACACCGGGGAACTGGCGACAATGCTTGACCGCCTGGACGCCCTGAAGCCAGCCGTCAAGGAATATGAGGAGATCGACGACCAAGTCAAGAAGATGGTCGAGGGCCGGGAAAAGGTGCTCGCCGGGAACTGGTTTGTAACAGGCAAATACCTTGAAAAGAAATCCTATGACATTCCCGCGGAGATCAAGGCGCAATATGAAAAAATCACCCGCTATTGGAGGCGGCAGATCAGGAGGGCCGCATAAGAAAGGAGAATCATGGAAGAGCATATTGGACCAAGAGTTATAGGCATGATCGCCGGGGACATCGAGGCGTTATTGAGCGAGAACCAGAGCGCGATTAATGAAGCATACATGAACATCGGAGCCGGGACCAGGATCAGCATCGGCGTCGGCCTCTCCCCCGCTCCCCAGGGAGTGGAAGCCGAAATCAAGATCAGCTTTGCCAGGGAGATCATTGAGGCTCCTGAGAAATGCACGGCGAAGATCAGACGGATCATGAATGAAAGCCAAGTCGAGTTCGATCTGGCCGCCGGCGACAGGACCGTCCACAGCAACACGACGGACCTTGCAAGGGCGGCGGCGGGGGTGAAATCAAGAGGGACTGCCGCCTGACGTGCGGGGCGTATGAGAAGGGGAGGAAATGATGAATCAATGGGATAGAGAAGTAGAGGTATTGGAACGTATGCTTGAAGAGGGCCGCATAAGTCAAGACGAATACAACGAGACAATGCGTGATTTGGAACGCGATTACAGGGATGCCGCCAGAGAATCGGCACAAGAGGCTTATGAACGGGAATTAGAGAGATGGTAACCGCCTGACGTGCGGCGTGGAGGAGCGATGAAAAGATACCAGCCAATACTGGATTTCATAGAGGATGAGTGTCGGGCCGAAATGGAACCCTACACCACAGGCGATTATGTCCTCTACTCCGACGCTGAGGCCGCGCTGAAGGAGAAGGACGATCTTCTCAATGTCTATCAAAACACTCCCTTCGCACATTGGCATGAAAGGGCATTGAGGGCGGAAGAGCAGATCGCCGCACTGAAGGCCGAGATCGAGCAGTGGAAGAGGGTCGTTGTGACTCATGTAGAAGAGATCGAGAGGCTGAAGGAGGCTCGTACGTCATGACCGAAATTTTCCTCTCGATCCCCGGCTCGATTGTCTCAAAGAAGAACAGCAAGCAGGTTGTCATGATCGGCGGACGGAACTGTCCCCGCCGTCCCATGATCCTGCCTAGCAAGGCATACACGGCATGGGAGAAGCAGGCGCGGAAAGAGGCGTGGGCAAAGGCCATGATACCGCCGCTGGTGGGGCCGATACATGTTGAGGCGCGGTTTTATTACAAAGGCCCTGAGCCCGACCTCAGTGGATGCATGGAGTCGATTGCGGACGCAATGGAAGGAATTCTATGGGCGAATGACAAACAGATTGCGTCCTGGGACGGCAGCAGAAAACGGCATGACCTGGATCATCCAAGGACAGAAATCAGGGTGAAGGGAATGGTGGGGGAATAGTGGGCAAGAATCCAGCTTTTCTATTTTATCCTTCTGATTGGACGCGGGATCTTGATGATCAAGACCTTGAAGTTGAAGGCGCATGGATAAGAATTTGCTGCCGCCTGTGGTGGTCTGAAAAGAGGGGCGAGGCGACCAAGCCGATGAGGGAATGGGCACGGATTTTGAGAAAAACCGAGAAAAAAACGAAAGAAATTTTTCAAATTTTGATCGAAAAACGCATTGCGTCCGGTAGTATTTTGGATAACCAAAACATAACCATAATATCAAGACGAATAGTACGCGATTATGAAATATCTCAAATAAGAAAAGAAGTTGGAAAATTAGGCGGCAATCCAAAATTAAAAAAAATCAATGAAAATTTGGATAACCAAAGCGACAACCAAAAAGACCGGTCTTCAGTTTCAGTTTCAGTTTCATCTTCAAACCCCATAACAGAACCTAACGGTTCTATGTCCGAAACTGAAAAAACTGTTTCGGACGGAAACGGCAAATACCCCCCATGCCCACAAACTGAAATCATAAACCTCTATCATAAAACACTCCCCGAATTGCCCAGGGTAAAACATTGGCCGGAGAACCTTCAGGTGATCCTACGGACACGCTGGAAGGAAGATCCGGTGAGGCAAAATCTGGATTGGTGGGAGCAATACTTCCGGTATGTTCAAGAGTCCGATTTTTTAATGGGACGAACCAAAGAGGCTTTTGTAGCCGATCTTGAATGGCTGGTAAGACCGAAGAATTTTACAAAGATAGCCAATGGACGTTACCACGGGAGGAGCGGCCTGTCGGCCAAACCGCAACCGGGAATTTCCGCATGGCTGGAGGAAAGGAATCATGCAACACCAGGATGAACTGAAATTTGCCGAACTTATGGCTGTGCTTGCCGAGGTCTATGATGACGGCAGACCGCCGAGCAAGTTGAAAATGGAGGTCTATTATCAGGCGCTTAAAGGATTTGATATCACGGAAATAGAGAAGGCAGTCAAGGGGATAATCTACTCACGGGGAACAGCTTCATTCCCAAAGCCCGCCGAGATCATCCAGGAGATCAGGGGAACGACATTGAATCAGGCGACAATGGCATGGATTGAGGTATTGGAAACGGTGAAGCGGATAGGCCACTATCAGAGCGTGAGGTTTTCAGATCCCGTCATTCATTCTGTGATCGGGGTTATGGGTGGATGGGTGAGACTGGCGGGAAACATGACGACCGATGAAGAGAAATGGAAACAGAAGGAATTTGAAAAGCTCTATGAGATCCTATCGAAATACCCACGGAATAAACACCCGGAATATCTGCCGGGATTATGTGAGATCCAGAACGCAGCAAGCGGATGCGAGGTCAAGCAAGAGATCGTAAGCATAGGGGCCGAGAGGCTTCAGATTGCGGGGTGATAATGGGTGAACAAAGGAGGCGAATAATGGCGGAAGGAAACGAACCGAAGATCATAGCGACGTGCCCGGTATGCAAGAAGGATTTTATCGCAGACGGGAAGAGCAAGTTATTAGTGACATCATACCTGATCCCCATGGGCCAGAGCATGGGCCAGATGAAGATGGCAACGAGCCTGCCAAAGATCGCGTGTACAGGCTGTGGGATAGAGTTCTTCGCAGCCGAGGCATTGGAAGAATTGCGCAAGAAGGCGGCGGGCGAAACAGCCAAGATCATCATGGCAAGGCCGAACGTGGTGAAGATGAATTGAGATGCCAACGAAACCAAAGAAGCCATGCTCATATCCTGGTTGCCCTGCCCTTACGGATGGCGGGCGATGTGAGCAGCACAGGCGCAAGGAACGGGAACGCTACGATGCAGAGCGTGGTAATAGTGGAGAGCGCGGGTATGATGCCAAGTGGCAGAGGGTAAGGGCTTTGAAGCTGATGCTAGATCCACTATGTGAACAGCATGTAAAGAAAGGGCAGGATGTGGCTGCTGTCCTGGTGCATCACATAGAGCCCATAGAGAAGCAGCCTGAGCTAAGACTTGTCATGTCTAACCTCATGAGCCTATGCCAGCCATGCCATGAGGAGATACATGGGAAGGAACGATGGGGAAGATGAACAACAAGCGCGTCAAGATATACCGGAAGGAAGCAAGGAAGGCCATGGATAAGGAGTTAACACCCGCCCTTGCCTTGTTTAGGTGGATGCCATTCAAAGACAAGATCGCGTGGAAGATCATCAAGGGAGGGGGCCGTTAAATCCTCCAGGCCTTCCGCCGATTAAC
>JAQTNJ010000232.1 GCA_028713955.1 Syntrophorhabdaceae bacterium | reverse complement strand
CATAGATGTGCATAGCAACTTCTCTTTAGACCTCTCTGAAAAGGAAAAATGCGGCTTTTATATCATAGGAAACCATGTGGATTTCTACGGGATATGCAAAAAATGTAAAAAGAAAAGCAGGCACAATTCGCACATAAGATAACATAAGGAGGTATGATATGGTCTACACGTGTTCAGTATGCGGTTATCAGTACGATGAAAAGGTTGAGAAGGTTCCTTTCGACAAGTTACCCGACGACTGGCACTGCCCGATCTGCAACGCGCCTAAAAGCGCGTTTGAGAAAACATCATAACAAGTGGAAAAAAAGATGCGCCGGTCTTGATTCCTCTGTGCGCTCTGCGAGAGACGGTGGTTGTTTTGAAGAATAAAGTTAGAAATTGAACTTGAACTTGACGCGCCACCCGTCGTCCTGGGCTTCGAAGGAGGCATCCTCTTTGCGGTCCAGCTTCACCCCGCGGCCAAGCAACACTTCACCGAAGGGCGTCACCTTGTATCCAAGCATTACCTCTGCCTTATATTCCTTCTGGGCAGTCCTTTTGACACCCGTGACATCAAGATTATCTATCTTTGCGAGGTCTATATATACCCTGTCTTCGGACCCGCCTTCAGGCTTTACAAGGTAAGGGGCAGCCTTTTCTGTAAACTCAATGGCGTAAGCCGTATCCAAACCCTTCTCCAGGTCCTTCCCGGATATCAGCTTCAGTTTTACGTATCCTGCTTCTTCGAGTTTCCTGTACTTCTCTATGGTCTTTTCGTCCGAGCCTATATAATAGAAGTTTGGATATTTCTGGTAACGCTCCAGGGACTCCATCTTGCCTTCACGTTTAACAACATCCTGAACAAGCTTCTTTGCCTCTTCCTCTGTAAGGTCGGCAGCACGAACCCCTGCGCTCAATCCACTGAATATGAGAATAGAGCACAAGACAATATGCACAATCTTTTTTAAGGATATTTTCTGGCGCCGCATAGCTCGCATTATCCGTATATCTCTTTTGTTCTATTATAAACATGAAAAAACATTAACGTCAATCCTCTTGCTGTTTTGTCTTAACGTTGAACGTTGGACATAGAACATTGAACAGGTTCTCTCACGCCTTCCGGATCAATGCCCACAACCCTCCCTCTGAAACAATCTCAACACTGCCGTCAATACCGCTGGATTTGATATCCGTTAACAACCTCTCTTCATCCATTCCGGCCTTACCGAGAAGGATGTTGAGTTCCTTTGACCGTTCACCGATCTGTTCTATGACAGCCCGTGGGGTCAATCTTCCAAACCCTCCGCCGACCACAGCCAGTCCATCTTTTCTGAGCGCCCTGTAGATCGCACGAAAATCCGTCCGGAAGATCTCCGGAAAAAATAACGCACCCCGGAAGACAACAAGGTCAAAAGCGTTGTCTGCGATCCCCGACAAGGCAGGGTCAGTCGCTATCACTGCAACCTTGTCGTCGCAATCAAGTCTTCTTACTTCATCGCGGAAGAATTGATCCGTCCCCGGCGGGAAGGTCCCCAGTGAAAAGGATTTGCCTGTCCCGTTTCTATACAATTCGAATATGGCGCCGCAGAAAGGGCCGACCTCGAGGACGTTTCCGTCTGCACGGCCGTAAAGCTCACCGATGTACCTCACAAGGTGTGGATAGACTGGTTGCCAGAGATGGTAGAGTTCTATGAAATGTCGCAGATCCATGTAACCCCCTGTAAAAAGCAACTCATAGCTCTTGGTTCATGGCTCATAGCAAATTGTATATCGTCGTTCGTATATCGTATATCGTAAAATCTAAATCAAGCTATAAGGCGTTAACAAATAAACCGGGCGGCACGATATACTATATACTATATACTGCGTACTATCAACTTCTTGCTGATCGCTGAAGGCTGCAAGCTGATAGCTGCGTAAATAAGAGGGTTGACCTTGCGGCAATCCCGTATTATTTATGATATAACATGCTGTGTAAAAACCTGATACAGGGATGGTAGGATTACGTGAAGCAGTTTGTCAATCCACAGCAGATAACAGACAACATATACCGCGTCTGCGGACCGGATCTCTCGGATGCGAGAGACGGTTTTGCCTATCTTCTGGATTTCGGCGAATTGGCGCTCATCGATTGCGGCTCAGGAGCCGGTTTTAAGCGGACAATCCAAAATATTGAGCGCCTCGGGTTTAAACCTGAGACAATCAAAACAATCATTTTAACACACTGCCACGTAGACCATTCCGGCGGCGCCCATCTCTTCCGGTCGCATTTCGGCTCACAGCTCATCATGCATGCCCTTGACGCGACGATCATCGAACGGGCAGACACAAGGCTTACGGCTGCATTTTGTTTCGATATCGACCTTCAGCCTCTCCGTGTGGATACGAAGCTTGCCGGTGATAGCGGCCGTCTGCATATCGGCAGACAGGAACTCAACTGGATACACACACCGGGTCATACACCCGGGTCCGTCTCTGTCTGCATGGACATTGATGGTAAAAGAACACTCTTTGTCCAGGACATCGCGGCGCCGCTTCTGAAAGAGTTCGATTGTGATCCCGATGCGTGGGTGGAATCGATCCAGACCCTCTTTGCGCTGGAGGCCGATATGCTCTGCGACGGTCATTCCGGCGTCTACACACCAAAAAGCAACGTCAAGAAATACCTTGAATACTGCGTCGCGTCCCAGTATCAGCAGGGGTATATAAAACTGTGAAAGGATAAAGACCGTAGGTCGTATATCGTATATCGAAGAACCAAACAGGCTATATTGTAAGACCGTATATCGTAGGTCGCAGGTCGATCTACGATATACTATATACTGTATACTTCTTTTCCTATAGTACGGACCCAGTTCTGCTGCAGGACCTGCTGGGCTTCTTCTGTCCGGTCAACACCAAGGATAACGATCGCATTGTTGCTGACACGCCCGAGATGCGGATACAGATAGTGGACATTGATCCCCGCCTGTTTCAAGGGTCTCAGTACCGCAACCAATCCCCCCGGGTGGTCCGGGGTCTCAACGGCAATTACATCGGTTTCTCTCGGCGAATAACCGTTTGCCTTGAGAATATTTTTTGCCTTTTCAGGATCATCTACGACAAAACGCACAGTGCTGATATCCGACGTATCGGCAACGGAGATCGCCCTGATGTTGACGCCTTCTCTCCCCAGTATCTCGCTGATGCCGTGAAGCGCACCGGGAACATTGTCCAGGCTAACAGAAATCTGTTTGATAACCATCTGTATCACTCCTTTGCAAACGTATAGCCTGTCTCAAGGGCTTCTCTGTTGAGTTTTATCATCTTCGCTTTTCCTTCACCGAGGATTTCCTGGAGGTGCTTGAGCATAAAATCGAATGAAACGATATTGCTCGCCCTTAAAAATGCACCAAGCATTATCATATTCGCCACCTTGATCGTACCCATCTTCTCCGCCAGCTCGCTTGTAGGAACAGTGAGGACCTCAATATCTCCCCTTACAGATGTCGTATTGACGATAGAGGAATTGACACAGATAAGCCCTCCCGAAGGAAGGATGCTCTGAAACCGTGCGAAGGACGGCTGGTTCATGGCAACAACAAATTCAGGCTCTGAAGCGACAGGAGATGCGATCTCTTCGTCAGAGACGACAACGGTACAGTTCGCTGTCCCTCCTCTGACCTCAACGCCATAGGATGGAAGATAGGTCACATACTTTCCTTCAAGCATCGCCGCATTGGCAAACGTAAAGCCCATGGAGAGAACACCCTGTCCGCCAAACCCTGAGAATATTGTCTTTATGAGCATGTTGTATCCTTAATAACTCCCAGAGGGAACTGTTTCGCCATCACATCATCGATCCACCGGCATGAATCGATGGGACTCATCTTCCAGTTTGTCGGGCATGGCGACAGGATCTCTACAAGTGAAAATCCATCTCCCTGGAGCTGATTCCGGAAGGCCTTCGCGATTGCCTTTTTCGCTTTGACGATCGCCGCAGGCTTATTAACCGCCACTCTTTCGAGGTACGTTGTGCCATCAAGCACCGCAAACACCTCGCATATCCTTACAGGATGGCCTGCCGTTGCCGTATTCCTCCCGGAGGGCGTTGTTGTTGTCACCTGTTCGGAGAGCGTTGTGGGGGCCATCTGTCCGCCGGTCATCCCGTAGACACCGTTGTTGACAAAGATGATGGTGATCGGCTCACCGCGGTTTGCCGCGTGGAAGCCCTCTGCCGTGCCTATTGCCGCAAGGTCGCCGTCGCCCTGATAAGAAAATACGAGGTTCTCCGGCCGCACACGCTTGATCCCTGTTGCAACCGCGGCGCCCCTGCCATGAGCGGACTCGAGCGTATCGATATCAAAATAATTGTAGACAAGCATGCCGCATCCGGCCGGCGCAACACATATTGCCTTCTCCTGCAGGTCCATCTCGTCGATGACCTCCACGATCAGGCGCCCGATGATACCGTGACCGCAGCCCGGGCAATAATGGAAATGGGCTGCCTTTAAGGATTTGGGACGGGCATAGACCTGCTTCACTATTTTTTCCCTCTTCTGGTTTGGTAGTAGTGTCTTGATATCACCCGGAACAATTCGATCGGCGTGGGGATAACGCCGCCGGGTCTGCCGTAGAAATGGATATTTCCTCTACCCTCGAGGGCAAGCTTCACATCTTCGATCATCTGTCCTGTGCTCATCTCGAAGACAAAAAAATCAGCAACCTTTTTCGCGGTCTCCCTGATTATCTTCGCGGGAAAAGGCCAGAGCGTGATGGGGCGTATCATCCCGATCTTCAGGTTCTCCTGGCGCAGCCTCTTAATGGCGCCTTTTACGATCCGCGCCCCGATACCATAGGCAATAACTATCATCTCGGCGTCATCGACGAGGAATGACTCATAGCGGACCTCGTTCTGCTCCATCCGCTGATACTTTCTGAAGAGTTTCCAGTTATGCTCCTCCTCTTCCTTCGTATCAAAGAGAAGGGAACGGACCATCCGTGAAGGTCTTCCTTTCGCACCAGTCAGGATATAA
>JAQTNJ010000231.1 GCA_028713955.1 Syntrophorhabdaceae bacterium | reverse complement strand
GCTGCCACCATCCCCACACTCGAACCCGTGCAGGCTGCAAAACCCGCACAGGCAAATACAGTGGAAATGGCAAGCCCACCTGGTAAACGGCCAAACCATTTGTACCCGGTATCATAGAGGTCTTTTGTAATCCCGGCTACCCCTGCCAAACTTCCCATGAGCACGAAAAGCGGGATGAGTACAAGAGAATAAGAGGCAATGGAACTGAGGGGCAGAAGTTGCAGCGATGCCCAGGTTATGTCAGGGCCTGTGGTTATCAACAAACCAACTATACCCACCAGGGCCATACCAAAAGCGATAGGGATCCCCGCTGCCAGTAAAATAATCAGCGCAATCATTCCGATGACAGCAATATAGAGGGGATCCATCAGTTACTCCTTCCCGGCAGCGTAATTTTATTTTTGATTTCGTCAACAATATTCAAGACAAGCTGGAGACAAAGAGTGAAAGAACCAAAGGCAATCATAAACTTAACCGGCCACACAGGTAAAGGTAACGCACCCCACCTCACCTCCTGCATCTCCCAGGATTTCCAGAAGGCTATCGCCATTTGCCAGGTAATGACGATAAAGGTAGCCAATGAAAGTATGAGGGTGATGATCCTCAGGATACGCTGGAGACTGTCCGGGAGTTTCTGTGTCACCAGTTCAATGTGAATATGCCCCTTTTGGGACTGCACAAAGGCAATACCTGTAAAACAAAAGATAACTAGCAGATAGGAACTAATTTCCACGGTTCCAAGGATAGGCTTGTTAAACAGGTAACGGAAGAACACCTCTGCACTCATAAGAGCAAGTATCCCGAGGAGCACTATCCCGCTGAAAACACCCAGGTAATAAATAAATTTTCTCAAGAACGCCTCACAGGATAATTGTTATTTGAGAAAAGGACTTACATATTTATCCTTGGGTGTATATTTTTTAACAAGTTCCTGATATTTCTGAAGAGTTTCCTTTCCCGGTAAGCCCTTTGAAGCCATATCCTTCATCCAATCATCATAAATTGATGGTATTAGAATGGCCTTCCACTTTGCAACCTCATTAGCCGGCAATGAATAGATGTTACACTTTGCTTTCAGCAGGGTATCGGTAGTTTTTTTATGTAAATCAGCCTGCATTTTTATAGCCACATCAGGAAACTCCTGGTTCAGTTGAAGGGCAATCTTCTTGATATCATCAGGAAGCTTATTCCATGTATTCAAGTTCATAAAATAGCCTCCCGAGGCATAACAGCCCAAACCAGGATTTATAAGATTTTTTGCTGCCTCCTGCATTTTAAAGGCTGCAACCAGGTGATAGGGAAGGCCCGTAACTGCATCGATTGTCCCACGCTCAAGGGCTTCATATACCTCTGGTAGTGGCATTGCCACAGGTGTTGCTCCAAGCATCTTCATTGCTTTATTCATCAAACCCAGAGCCCTGATCTTCTTCCCCTTCAAGTCATCAAGTGTCTTTATTGGTTTTCTGGAGATCATTACTACTTCACTGGCGGGCCAGATGCTCATTAATTTGATGTTATTGTCTTTCATCATTTTTTGAAAGGGTGGAAATGTGTCGGCCATCTCGTTGTATGCTCTGGCTGAAACCCAGTTGGACTGTGTCTGGAAGAGAAGGTCCGCAACACCACTTAGCGCCATCTGCGTGGGAAAATATCCGGGAGCAAAAAACTGCACATCCGCTATGCCGCTTGAGACCGCAGGAAGACTATCCATGGTTTTCACCAATGCCTCTGCAAAGAAATACTGGACTTTAACCCTGCCGTTACTACGTTTTTCAAGCTCTGTGCCCCACCATTTTCCCAGCATTCCTTCCGTGCCTGTTTCCGGGAGGAAACTGGATAGTTTAAGCACTATTGGTTTTTCAGAAGCAGCATAAGAAGTTGAAGCAGCTACCGTTAGCCCGAATATGATGAATGCCAATATCAAGACGGCACCAGCGAACATACTCCACAAAGAAATAGGTCTGTATTTCATTTTGAACCTCCCATCTTTTATTTTTGTTGCTTTTTGCCTGCCTTCATTTCGGGCTTTTTCCCTATTGCAGCATCTACTCCCGATATGCCCGTTTCCATTTTGGAAACTGTATCCTTTATGAAAACATATTGTCAAGGTAAATTTTCTGCTAAAATGTTAATGGATTGGAACCGGACTATGATTGCTTCGGCGAATATAAAACTACTAAAACCTTTGCCCTTTTCTTGCCTATACTTCTGCCGTAGTGTGGGACAGAGGGGTCGAAATAAATGCTGTCGCCCTTTTCGAGTATATACGTCTTACCACCGTATACAAGTTCAAAAAGCCCCTCAAAGATATGCATAAATTCTTCACCATCATGGGTAAAGTGGCGCATCTTTTTGTCGAATGACGGCATGACAATAAATGGCTCCATGCTTTTACCATGTTTTTTATAGGCCAGGGATTCATAATAAAAGTCGCGTCCGTTTATCTTTGGATTAATGCCTTTTCTTTCTTTTGCTCGTACGATACACATTTTCATATTTCCGGGAGCCTTTGGTTTCGTATCCCCGGGTATAAGGAGAGCTATGTCAATGTCAAGGGCTTTGGCAATCTTTACCAGCGTAGAGAAAGGGGGTGCCTTGTGTGAGTTTTCTATTTTTGACAAATAACCTTTTGTCAGTCCGCTTCGCTTGGCCAACTGTCCCAATGACATCTGACGATTTAGTCGTACTTTCTTTATATTTTCTACTATCTTTTTTTCATCCATGGCAATTCGGTTCCCCCGTGGCGATAGCCTATGCCCGCCGGCTATTCTTGTCAATAGAATTGTACTTGGAGTTTTCTGAGTTTTGTTCTACTCCACCTCCTCCCAGAAACAGGGAACAGGCTGAAATAATAGTTTTGTATGGTTCATCTTGGTTGTATGGGTGTCCAGTGAAAACGATGGCTATTGCAATTCTCCTGTCGGAAAATTTGTTTAAGTATAGTCTATAATTTTTTACAATTGGCGGCATCTGTGCTATGCTCGTGATGGTTTTCATTTGTTTATCAAATTAATTCCGGAGAGCAAACCATGCATTACGATTTATGCAAAAAGATCATCGGGAACATCTCCCGCGTCATCATCGGCAAAGAAGATTCGATCGAACTGCTTATGGTGGCCCTGCTTGCCGACGGCCACGTATTGCTCGAAGACATTCCCGGCGTCGGAAAGACGCTCATTGCAAAATCACTCGCGAAGAGCATCGGGGCATCTTTTAAAAGGGTCCAGTTCACGCCGGACCTCCTGCCTTCCGATATTACGGGATTCAATGTTTATGATCAGCAAAGGGGTGAGTTCGTGTTTCAGTCCGGGCCCGTCATGACACACGTACTCCTCGCCGACGAGATCAACCGCACCATCCCACGGACGCAGTCAAGCCTCCTTGAGAGCATGGAAGAGAGGCAGGTCACGGTAGATGGCAGGACATACCCTCTGCCTCATCCCTTTTTCGTAATGGCTACCCAGAACCCCATCGACCTCGAAGGTACCTTTCCCTTGCCGGAAGCGCAGCTCGACCGCTTTCTCCTGCGCGTTCACCTGGGCTACCCCGGACAGGATGAAGAGGTGGCCATCCTGAAACGTTTCCAGGAGAATGACCCTCTGTTGGAACTGAATGCCGTGGCAGCCCCGGAAGAGGTTTCCCGGCTGCAGGAGGTCCGCAGGGGCGTGCATGTCTCCGACCCTGTCAGGAAGTATATCACCGACATAGTGAGGGCTACCCGCGACAACCCTTCCTGTCATCTTGGCGCCAGCCCCAGGGGCTCTCTCGGACTCATGCGTGCCGGGCAGGCAATGGCAATACTCAGACAGCGCGAATACGTACTCCCCGATGATATCAAATACCTCGCGTTTTCCGTGCTCTCACACCGCCTGATCCTCCACGAAGAGATCAGGCTCCAGGGGAAAACACAGGAACATGTGGTGAGGGAGATCATAGAAACCATGCCTGTGCCCGCTGCGACTGAATAAACATTTACCATGGAAGCGATAAGCCGCCGAGTATCCAGCATCTTCATTACCTTCCCGACGCTTTTTCTGGGAACGCTGCTTCTCATCACCGCCCTTTTATACAAGCAGAGGGACCTTTCAGTACTGTTGCTGCTCATCCTCACCGTGGCAGGCGCCGCCAAACTGTGGGCAACAATAGGCCGCAGCGGCATCGAATGCCGCGCGGCGATCAATACGAACAAGGTCTTTCCTGAAGGCGGGCTTGACCTTGGGCTTACGGTAAAGAACAACACCTCACTTCCCCTGTGGTGCCAACTGGATATTCCTCTCAACGGTCTGCGCCGCCGCACGTTCGACGATGCGGCCACAGCCCTCATGGGGGAGGCCAGCCTGCTCTGGCACGGCAGCGGCCGCTTTCAATGGGAGTTGACGGCCCCGCACCGGGGGGTTTTTCGTGTAGGCCCGATCCACCTCACGTGCGGCGACCTTTTCGGTTTTTTCCCGAAAGAGCGGAAGATCGAAGACACCCTCGAGATCGTCGTCTATCCAAGGCTCGTCCCTCTCAAGCCTTTTTCCATCACCAGGCGGGATTTTTTCGGCATCCCCGGAGATGAAAGCCCTGTACGCGATCCCGTGTATATACTCGGCACCCATGATTACCAGCACGGACGTCCCGCAAGGTTCATCCACTGGAAGGCAAGCGCGCGCCGTCATGTCCTTCAGGAAAAGGTCTTTGAACCAACGGAACAGGAGAAGGTGCTTTTTATCGTAGGAGTGGAAGGGTTTGCCAGGTCCGGGGCCTCTTATGAATTTGAGCGCAGTCTCGAAGCGGTCGCGTCGCTGGCCGTCTCGTTCGACAAGCAGGGTATAGCTATGGGGTTCGCGACAGATGCCGTCCTGACGGGAAAAACAGCTCCCGCAAGGTCCGTTAAAAGAGACCCGGGACACCTGCAGGCGATCCTGGAAACGCTGGCGCGCAGCAGTATGGAAAAAGGGCAGGACCTGCTGCAAGGGTTCAAACAAAACGCCAACCTTCCCTTCGGGGTCACAT
>JAQTNJ010000230.1 GCA_028713955.1 Syntrophorhabdaceae bacterium | reverse complement strand
TACAGTCAATGAAGGTATCTCCGCTCATGAGGAATATGGCGTCGTTGGCATATTCAAAGAGTGTCCGGTATTTGGTTTCACTGTCTTTTAATTCTTTCTCTGCCTTTTTACGCTCTGTAATATCGATGCCAAAAACAGCTACCCGTGACACCTTTTTCTTTTCGTCAAAAACAGGATAGGCAAATGTATCATAGGACCTCCCGGCCCTTGCATCCTCAAAATGGACCGGCTGACCTGTACGTACCACCTTGTCAAACTTTTCTTTCCTTGTTTTGCCTGCTTTCGGTCCTAAGTAATCATATATGCAGGTACCGATCAGCTCCCGGACATTTTTACCCACTCGTTTCGCCAATGTTTCATTTGCTACGAGGATCGTTCCTTCCGTGTCGATCAGGAACAGGGTTTCATTGGTCGCGTGGATCAGCGCCCGCAGCGTCTCTTCGTTTGTACTGAGGGCCTTCTCTGTTTCCTTGTATTCGGTTATATCCCTGACGAATCCGAAGGAGGCCGGTTTGCCTTTGTACATGATGCTGGAGGCCGAGATCTCAACATGGACTATTGAGCCGTCCTTTTTTATCATCCTGCATTCATACCGTGTCGGGGCTTGCTCTCCCTGCTGCCTCCTTCCGGCATGGTCCATCACTATCTTACGGTCATCGGGATGGACAAAAGAGTAGAGAGGCGCTTCGGCAATCTCTTCCAGGTTTTTAAAACCTAAAATTTCAAGATACTTTTTGTTGCAGTAGAGACGTTTATCACCACTCAGGACAATAATCCCATCATTGGAGTTATCAACGGCGGTTTTATAGATTGTCTCATCTTTTTTCGAAGATTTATCAGATTGCTTATGCTTGCTTGTGGACCTTTTTAATTGTGCTACCTGCTCGCGTAATGCGGATAATTCCTGCAAGAGCTGATCTTTCGTTTTTCTTTCTTTCATCCCGCACCAACCCCCGCAGGAAGGAAAAACCCTTCAAAACATATCATCTTTCCTGTCCATGTTAAATAATACCAGCAAAAATGTTTATTGCAACAGGTTTTCTTTCTACTATCGCTGGAGCGAGAACCGGTGAGATGTGAAAGGTAAAAGGTAAAATGTTTAAGCTTTTCACCTTTCACGTTTCACTTTTCACGATATCTGCTGATAACTGATCGCTGACTGTTGCAGAAGCTTCCCTTTGGCACCGCTGATATTATCTGTATAATTGGGTGTACTACATAATCATTGAACGACTATTGAAAGGAGCGTCACAACTTCACCTGTTTTTATCCAAGGGCATTCTTTATAACGTCGGCGATCTCTTCGCAATACTTTTCCGTCACCCCGTCGGACGGCCCTTCAACCATGACCCTGCACATATTCTGGGTACCTGAATAACGGACAAGGACACGACCGTCATCTCCAAGTTCCTTCTCAACCCTCCGGATCACCTCTATGATCCGGGGCACCGTTGCGACGTCAGGCTTACTCTGTACATCCACATTGATCAGTTTCTGCGGATAAATATCCACCATCTTTGCAAGCTCTGACAGGGGTTTACCTGACCTGACCATGGCGGCAATCAGCTGCATGGCGGTGACAATACCATCACCCGTGGTATGGTGATCAAGAAATATCATGTGGCCTGACTCTTCCCCGCCTATCACGCTGCCCAACCGCACCATATCCTCCAGAACATACCGGTCTCCGACCTTTGACGTATGGTATTTGAAACCGTATCGCCTGCACGCGATCCGCAACCCCAGGTTGCTCATTACGGTGCTCACCAGGAGGTCGTTCTTCAATTTGTCCTGTTCCTTCAGCATGGCAGCGCATATAAACAGGATCTGGTCACCGGTTATCTCCTGCCCTTTTTCATCTATGGCAATAAGGCGGTCGCCGTCACCGTCAAAGGCGAGCCCGATTTCGGCGCCGGTTTCAATGACCTTTCTTTTCAGATCCCGTGTATACTGTGAACCACATCTATCGTTTATATTGATGCCGTTGGGGGTATTGTGGATGACCTCTATTTCTGCGCCCAGCTCCCAGAACGTATCCGGGGCAACCTTGTACGTAGCGCCATTGGCGGTATCGATGATGACCTTCATCCCTTCCATGGATAAATCTCTCGGGAAGGTATTCTTTAAAAAAACGATATAACGGCCATGCACGTCCTCCATTCGGAATGCCTGCCCCATATCCCTGACCGGCGGCACCAGGCCGTGAAGCGTATTGCTGAATACCAAATCCTCGATCGTCTCTTCCTGTTCATCTGAGAGCTTGAAGCCGTTGCCGGAAAAGATCTTGATCCCGTTATCCTGATATGGATTATGGGAAGCCGAAATAACAATCCCCGCATCGGCGCGCATACTCTGCGCAATGAAAGCTATTCCTGGGGTCGGTAGAACCCCGAGCAGATAAGGGTTGCCGCCCATCGAGGTTATCCCTGACTCAAGAGAGCCCTCAAGCATATAACCGGAGATCCGCGTATCTTTTCCGATAACTATCGTTGGACGGTGATGCTCTTTTTTTAAAAGATAGACAACTGCCTGCCCTATTGCAAAGGCAATCTCCGCGTTCATTGGATAGCGGTTCGCTTCTCCTCTCACTCCATCGGTACCAAACAGTTTACCCATAATAGTTCTTCCTTATGTATAGATCTTAAGGATCATTTGCCGAACATATTGAGCGACGGCATGATTGTTTTCACCTTTTCACAAAAGGTATCAACAATCCCTTGAAGCCATACAACACCTTTTTCGGAAATATGAGCAGGAATATCCTGTATTGCCGCTATATAATTTTTTCCGCTTCCGCCCGATATTTTATCAAAAGAAGAAAGAAAATCATCACGGTCTTTCTCAATCGTATCGCTCTCTATGCTGCCCGTGAACAACCCTTCTACTTCAATGAACTTCTCGTGGAACTCTTTCCTTCCGGCCAGTTCCCGTTCTTTTCCCGCACTGTCATCAGAAGATACCTTTGCCTTTTCAGCCAGCATCCGCAAACGCTTTATCCGTTCCTCTTTCGCAAGCGCCAATTTATCCAGCAAGCCGGCATATATAAGATGGCCAAACTCCTGCGCATCAAGAAAGGGGCGCCTTACATGGATATACCACTCTTCGAGGGCCACCAGGTTTGCAAGGTAAATGATATTATTCCCTACTATCCTGTGGAGGTTCGCATACATCCCGGGGGTGAAATCAATGGTCTTTGGAGAATGAGTCTTTCCGACAATAAGCTTATTGTCTACCGGAAAATCGTTTCTGAGTATCGAACCGGCAGCGACGATGTTGCCGTATCCCATGCGTAAGGAACCCACCATGCCTCCCTGGCCGCCGAGAAAGATCGCGGGCTGATTAAGCATCACGCCCCTCGGTACGTCGCCTATCAGCGATGCAGTGGTTTTATCGCCATCCGGCGTATAGTTGAAATGGATGTATGAGCTGCCTACCTCGCTGTGATCCTTACGGCTTGTCCCTCCGGCCATTAAACAATCACAGAAATTGATCAGGCTCCCGAGTGTCACAAAAGGGAAGAGTATCGTCTGCTTTAAACCGACACAATGCGCTCCATTGGCCTCCTCTTCGAGGATACAGCCTTCGCGTACCTGTGCCCCCAGACCCATGTTCGCCTTCTCCAGGAATACAGACTTATTGAAATATCCACCTTTAAGCTCAACTCCGGGCCCCAACTGGCAGTTGTCGATCGTGACAGGTCCTTCGTAGCCGATCCGGGCGCCCGCAGATATAGCGGTCTGTTCACCGTAGATCCTGCATCCGGGGTATATCCTGACATCCTTCCCGGATATATGTTCAACGCTTACCTCGTCGCCCAGATCCAGCGTTAACGGGTTCGGGATATCGACGCCTTTCCTGATCAGTTGAACGACCTTATCGTAGCATCGCGGTTTAAGATTGTCGTGAGCTTCCGTATAAACCATATAAGTATTTGTAAAGTAACACTTCTCTCATTTCCATGTCAATACCGGCATACCCCGGCAGGACAACATCGCCTCACCGGCCACGGGTAACCAAACCGGACATTTTTACTTTGCTGAGAACAGGACATTCTATTTTGTATTGACAGTTCTCTAAGAAAATCTTGACTTCGGCCGCATTCGTTTATATATTATTGCACCATGTGCGAGGCCGATGTGATCAAAGAGACCCTGAAGGCAATTCCCGCTAATCTGATAAACAATACCCTCCTGCTCGTCGTCGTAGTGCTTGTCGTCGTCGTGTGTCAATTTGCACCGACGGGTCTCGGGTAAGTCCTGACATAGGTGACCTGTAAGCCCCTGGCGGTGCAAACCGTCAGGGGCTTTTTTTATTCCAAAAAAGGAGTGGGCCATGAAGAAAAACGGAGCCGAAATGATCATCGAAGCACTGGAAAGACAGGACGTGAGGATTGTCGCGGGAATTCCCGGCGGGGCCAATCTCCCCATCTATAACGCCCTCTACAAGAGCCGCGTCCGTCATGTCCTGGCGCGTCACGAGCAAGGAGCAGGTTTCATTGCCCAGGGCATGGCGCGCTCCACAGGCAAGGCGGGCGTCTGCCTTGCCACTTCAGGACCCGGCGTTACAAACCTTATCACGGCAATCGCCGACGCGAAACTGGACTCCGTCCCGCTCGTAGCCATCACCGGCCAGGTGCCGACCTCTATGATCGGGACCGATGCGTTTCAGGAGGTCGATACCTTCGGGATGACGATGTGTATCACGAAACACAATTACCTTGTAAAGGATGCCCGGGAATTGCCTTACATAATAGGAGAGGCTTTCCGCGTTGCCGAAAGCGGGCGGCCAGGCCCGGTGCTCGTCGATGTTCCCAGAGATATCCAGTTGCAGGAGGTTGAATTCGACGCCTGGCCCGACGTGCCGGCGCCGTCGGCTCATTACGGGATGGACGACGACACGATCAACGAGATCGCGCGCGTGATCAACAACGCGGACCGTCCCCTCATATACGCGGGAGGAGGGATAACGGCCTCCGGAGCCGCAAAACATCTTGCCGGCCTCGCGAGAAAGAATTCCATCCCTGTTACGCTGACGCTCATGGGG
>JAQTNJ010000229.1 GCA_028713955.1 Syntrophorhabdaceae bacterium | reverse complement strand
AAACGTCTGTTTGAATCTTTTGGGCTTACGATCGTTATCTTTTTTAACGCCTCAATGGCCATAGGTTTTCGCTATAAATTTTTACACCGGGATACAATCAGCCCCACCTGCTTCCGGAGGCTGTCATCGGGGGTCCGGTCCAGGGCATCAAGAACCGTCTTCAGTTCTCCTTCGGCAGCGGCCAACGCATTCCTGTATCTCTCCTCTGTGTTTCTCTGGAATTCAGCGATCCTCTGGTGCGTCTCCTCGGTAAGTTTCTTCCGGTAGGAAACAATCTCTTCTTCCACGGTCTTCTCCAGTTGCTTCGCTTCGGTGTGCGCTTGCAGCACTATTGATTCGGCCTCACTCTCCAGACCAACGACATCTTTTATTAACATGACCATCTACCTATGCGCCTTCCTGAAAGCACTAAAGCATTTAGGATATTCCTGACGGAAAACCTTACAAGCCAAACCGGGAAAATCTCACCATCTAAAGATAGACACAATCTATTTTTATATCTTATTGTTCTAATGACTGTCAATCAATACTGATGAATATTTTTTTCCGATCGAGAATGACTTGCCGAGGAATTTTCCAAACCCGTAGTAGTTCCGTATCTCCGCGGCATATACAAGAGGTTTGATCTTCCCGATGTCAGGGAGACCGTCCCTGCCGAGGATATCCTCATCTGCCTTCACGTCCAGTATCTCGCCTATGAACTGTGTATGCAGGCCGATCTCCACGGTCCGGATCAGTTTACATTCAAGGATAAAAGGAAATTCCCTGATATAGGGGGCATCGACACAATCGCTTTTAACGGGCGTCAGACCTGTTGTCGCGAACTTGTCCACCTTCTTTCCGGTAGCAATCCCGAAATAATCCGCTTCTTTCACGTATTGTTCTGTCGCGACATTAATTGTAAAGGCCTTCCTTTCAACAATATTCCCATAACTATACGTTGCCTTTCTCAGTGAGATCCCTACACAGGGCGGCTGCGAGCAGCATATCCCTCCCCACGCGACGGTCATTGCGTTCGGCTTCCCTGCCTTATCGTATGAGCCCACGACAAGAACCGGCGTGGGAAATATCATGGTCCTCGCCCCGATCGATTTCTTCATGGTTCCCTCCTCGTGTTGATCTGATAATATACCGCAATATTGACACCAAATTCCAATTTCTTGTACAATAAACAGAACAAAAGGTGTTATCTTTCTTTGCAGATGAAAACAATTCCGCTGAACGATATCAATATCAACGACAGACGTTTCTGTATTTCCTATCCTCTGGAAGATGAGATCCTCACGGAATCGATACAAGAGATCGGTATCGTCCAGCCCGTCCTTCTTCTCGATGCCTCCCCCCCGATCATCATAACGGGGTTCAAAAGGATTGCGTCAGCAAAAAAGCTCGGATTCACAAAGGTCCCCGCAATAATCAAAAAGGCCGGCGCCGATGAGGCCATTCTCATGTCGATCCACGACAACCTTGGAAGAGGGCTTAATACCGTTGAAAAGGCCTGTGCGCTGGAAAAGATGGTCAGTGCGGGTTTCCCCCGGCAAAGGATCTTCGGGACAATGACGCTGTTGTCGCTTGAACCCCATGAAAAGGTTCTCAACAACTTTGTCGCAATAGCGAACGAAGGGGAACCCCTGATGGGTTTTCTTGTCCGGCACGGGGTTTCAATGAAGAACATTGAATATCTCCTTGGATTCGATGTGCAGGAAAGAAATGACATTATCTCCCTTGTATCCCCTCTCCGCCTTACCGAGAGCTTATTGAGAGAAATACTGGAGATGCTTATCCTCATCAAGATCAAAAAAGGCGCGATCAATTTCAGAGGGCTGCGTGCGGCAGGCGATGGGAGAGACCTGAAAACACGATTGAAGAAAAGGAACTATCCTATCCTGTCGTCTATGGAAAAAGACCTTTTTACCGTTAAACAACGCTGCGCGCTGCCGCCGAATATCGACATTAAGGTAGACCCTTTTTTTGAAAAGGAGTATATTGATATATTGTTGAAGATAAAAAGTGAAAACGATGTGAAGGCCTCCATCGAAAAACTGAGGACAATTCTGGAAGACGGTTATATAAGGAGCATCCTTGAACTCACTCAAGGTTGAACGCGTCGCGTCACAGGGCAACATTGTACGGGACTGTCCAGGGACAAAGAACCACATCTGCTGCGGCTACAAGACGATTGACCTCATTGAGGGCTGCGCCCTCTCGTGTTCGTACTGTATACTGAAGGCATATCTCAATTCCCCATCGATCACAATACACGACGACATCCCCTATGTGACCTCCCAGATAGACGAGATGATCAAAAAGGAGACCCGGCACATCCTCAGGTTCGGAACAGGTGAGCTTTCCGACAGTCTCGCGCTTGACAGGCGGTATGACCTCAACAGGCCGCTTATAGAATTCTTCGGCGAACGGAAAAAGGCCCTCATAGAACTGAAATCGAAGTGGGCCTATATCGATCACCTGATGCCGTACCTCAACCCTTACACGATCATCTCCTTTTCGGTATCTCCCCAGCAGATCATCGATCAGGAAGAGAAAAGGACGAGCCCTCTTTATAAACGGTTAAGAACAGCTAAGAAGGCCCAGGATGCGGGGTGCTTCGTGGGGCTTCACTTTGACCCGGTGATCATCTATCCCGGGTTCGAAAGGGATTACCGGTATCTCATTGAAGATATCGGCAGGCTCCTCGACATGGACAGGATTATCTGGATCAGCCTGGGGCTTCTCCGCTTCCCTCAAAAACTCCTCGGTCATTTCATGGAGAACAACAGGAAAAACCTGCTCCACGGCGAATTCATCAGGGGAGAGGACGGAAAGATGAGATATATCAAACAGCAGAGGATCAGGGTCTACAGAATGCTCTACAAACTCCTGAAAAGTAAAAACAAGGGACTTTTCATATACCTCTGCATGGAGAGGGAGGACGTCTGGCATAAGGTTACGGGAATGACGGTCGGCAATGACGAAGCCCTCATCGGGCTTTTTGATGAAAGGATTAAAAAATTATACGGAGGTAACATATGAGGTTTCAGGATAAGGTCGTTTTTATTACCGGCGGAGCTAAAGGCCTGGGAAAGGCCATGGCAGAGGCATTCCTCGCGGAAGGTGCATCGGTGGCAGTATGCAACAGGGACGCAGAGGCAATAAGCAAATTTGACGAGGAATTCAAAGGAAAAAAGGTGCTTGCCTTCGCCGCTGATATCACGAACTACGAGGAGATGGAAAAGGTTGCGGGAAAGGTCTGGGATACCTGGGGCAAGGTGGATGTACTCATCAACAACGCCGGCATCGTCAATCCCCTCGTTCCCTCTGAAAAAACAAAGAAAGAGAATTTTGACAGGGCGATCGATGTGAACCTGAAGGGAACATTCTACGTCTCCCAGATATTCGGGAAGCGTATGCTGGAGCAGAAATCAGGCAGGATCATCAATATAATCTCCCAGGTCGCCCTCTATGGTGAAAAGGGTTTCCTTCCTTATGCCATGAGCAAGGCCGGGCTGATGGTGATGACGCGGAACCTTGCATCCGAGTGGTCCCGCCATGGTGTTACTGTCGTCGGGATCGCCCCGGGTTTCATTGCCGGCGGCATGAACGCAGGGCTTATCAGGAAACAGGTCTTCGTCGATTTCCTCTCAAACAAGACACCTATCGGCAGGATGGCAAAGGTTGAGGAGATTACGGGCCTCGTTCTGTTTCTCACATCTCCGGAAGCCCAGTACATCAACGGGGAAACTATTGTCATTGACGGCGGGATGACCGGTTACACGGCAGAACCTCTTGTCGATTTCATCATGGCAGGTCAAGGAAAATAGCAATGGATATTATCTCCTTTGTCCGGTTTACCTTTAATACACGGTACATGACGCGGTGGATATACGGGGGACTTATCCTGTGTATCCCTGTTGCGAACTTTTTTTCTCTCGGTTTTCTTTCCAGGGCATCAAGGCTTTTCATTATAGCCGGTATGGGACTCCCCACCTGGCAGGACAAATATGACACGTGGATCGAAGGGATAAAGCTCCTCTTTATATTCATCCTTTATGGAGCAATTCCCTTCTTTATGTTCTCATGCGGTTTCTTCCTCACCACCCTGACCAGCATTACCGCCTTCTTCGGCAACATCATCATTACACTATCCTACGTGGCGCTCCTCATATGTTCTTTCTTTCTCCCCTTTGCCTTTGCCACATATGCTGAAAAGATGGATTTCAGAGATGCCCTCGAATTCGAAAATATCATACGGGGGATCAAGGAAGTCTTCGTGGAATATATCGCCGGGTACATAGGCGTCCTGATCCTTCTCTACGTATGCAGGTTGATCATTCGCATACCCTATTTCATCGGGTTCATCGTATCCTCTGTCCTCACGTACTACGTATTTCTCGTCGCCACCTATTACTTCACGGAACTCTACAAGAAGACAACCCTCACGAGTCTTATCGTGCCGGGAGAAAGTGGAACGGAAACACCCACGTAGCTGAGAGCAGAGGGCTGAGAGCTAAGAGTTAACGACCGCAAATCCGGAATCAGAAGTATAAAACGTAATGCAAGCATGAAATCCTAATATCGAAATCCTAAACAAATCCAAATGCTCAAAATTCAAAATGTGTTGAAGGGCATCTGTTTGGAACATTTGATATTTAAGTTTTGATATTACATAGAAAATAGCGTATCCCGGATACATCATTTACATTCTTCGAGGGTGCCGCGCGATGCGCGGCATGGGTAATTGTTCAGGATTTGGTGCCTTAGATATTCGGATTTATTTATGTCATTGCGAGCCACTTTCCCCTTTATGTCATTGCGAGCCACTTTCCCCTTTATGTCATTGCGAGCCACTTTTCCCTTTATGTCATTGCGAGCCCGCAGGGCGTGGCAATCTCACCAATAGATCATATCCCATGAGATCGCCACGTCGCTGAACAGCCTTTCTAAGGCGCCTCTCGCAGAGACGCAGGATACATCAGCATGGAGCATAGGGCGGAGAGTGAAAGACAAAACACGACCAACGAAAATATGTTCAAACTCTCAGCTCTTTGCT
>JAQTNJ010000228.1 GCA_028713955.1 Syntrophorhabdaceae bacterium | reverse complement strand
TTGGTTACGGCGATAAAGTGGCCGAGTACCGTTGAACCTGCTATGAGCAATATGACCATACAGGCAGTTCTTATGGATTCAACGACAGACTTTACATAACCCTTGAGGTTGAGGTCTCTTCTGATGAATGTAAGGGTAAGAACGAGAAATGTGCCGACACTGCCCGCTTCGGTAGGCGTGAAAATACCTTGCAAGATACCGCCGATGACGAGAAAGAAGATAAGGACAACCCACATGACCTCGGGAATCGACCTGATCCTTTCGCCCCACGTTGATCTTTCACCCTTTGGTCCGACTGCGGGGTTCATCTTGCACCAGCCATATATAACGCCGATAAAAAAGAGGGCGATAAGAAGACCCGGGAATATCCCGGCCAGGAAGAGCCTCCCGATGGACTGGTCAGTGATGATGCCATAGATGATGAGGGTAACGCTTGGCGGAAGCAGAATGCCGAGAGTCCCGACGGTTGCAACGATGCCCGTTGAGAGTCTCTTATCATACCCGTAACGGTCCATCTCAGGGACGGCGACGCTTGCGAAGGTTGCTGCCGTGGCAGGCGAAGAACCGCAGATGGACTTGAAGGCTGTGGCGCCGGCAACGGTTGCCATGGCAAGCCCGCCAGGGATATGGCCGATGAATTTATAGGAGGTATCGAAGAGCCTCTTCGCTATGCCCGAATTAAACGCCACCTGACCCATTAAGACGAAGAGAGGGATTACCGTGAATCCGTATGAGTTCAGGACATCATAGAAGTCTTTCGCCAGGAGATTGAGCGCTGCACTCCAGGATATGAGGTAGCCGAAACCGAGAAACCCTATCAGGATCATTGCAAAGGCAAGCTCGATACCTGTCAGGAAAAGTACAAGGACAACTAATAACCCTATTATGCCTATGGTAACTTCATTCATATTGTCCTCCAAAGATCTTCACGATATCGGCAACCAGGACAAGGCACTGCAGGAAACAGCAAATGCCTATCCCATAGGCGATAGGATAGAACGGGATCTGCCTCGTAAGAGATACTTCACCTGACTTGAAAAGGTCGGCAGCATAGCCAAAAAGCTGCCACCCTATGAGTATGAAGAGTCCTATGCAGACAAGCCTTGTTGTAATATTGACCACGGCCTGTGGGACTCGTGGGAATTTCTGAACGAAGAAATCCACAAAGATATGCCCCCGGAGCCACGAGGTCAGCGGCATACCGAAGCCGATCGCAACGGCCCCGCCAAAGCCAACGATCTCAAAGGTACCGACAATAGGATGTCCGAAATACCTGAGGATAACATCGGCCACGGTAAGAAGCATTATGAACGTTAAGGAGCAAGCCGCTATTGCGTTCATTGCCCTGCTTAATTTCTCTATGATCCAAAGCAGTCCTCCCATAATTCCTCCTGAAAAATTGCAGCTATTTATTTCTTTGTGTGCATGATATGACAAAGCGCAGTGTGTAATAAATATTTTCATGATAAGGGTGTTTTGTCAAGTGAAGAAAATTACAACATGGGGGATGTCGTGTAAAGCGTTCTTTACTCTCATTGGAAAAGATGATAAAAATCTTTATGGCAGACGTTATTAGCGCGATCCTTGCGGGTGGCAAAAGTACAAGAATGGGAAGGGACAAGGCTACACTTATTCTCGATAGTGAACCGTTGATACACAGGGTATATGGTGTGGTGCGTGAGGTCTTCGATAACACTATCGTCGTCTCCAACAACATTAAGGCGCTGCCCGGTATGAACATCCCGATCATAGAGGATGTTGTTGCCTTGCAGAGCCCCTTAGCCGGTATTGTCTCTGCCCTCATACATACCGGCGCGGATTACGTCTTTGCCCTCGCCTGTGATATGCCCTTTCTGTCAGGAGAAGCAATAAGGTACATGCTGGATAATATCAATGGTGAGGATATCATCATACCGAAAACGGAAAAGGGGTATGAGCCGTTCCATGCGATCTATGGCAGGTCCTGTATTTCATATATGCTTACATGCATTGAAAGAGGGAGATACAGGGTAACGGATATATTCCCCTATCTCTCCGTCAAGGCGGTCAAAGAGGCCCCTCTCTTTTTTTGTAATGGTATTTCTGTGTTCACAAACATTAATACAGAAGAAGAGCTTAAAAAAGCGCTGACTATCAGCAGGGGTTGAGGGTTGGGAAAGACCGCGGAAACATACCCTGGCGATGTTACGATAAGGACAATGGGACAGGCAGACCTTGGGGATATACTGGAGATTGAAAGACTCTCTTTTATCTCTCCCTGGACAAGGGGGATGTTTGAAGAGACCATCTTTTCACCGATCGCCAGAAATCTCGTGCTCGAAAAAGATAATAAGGTTATTGGCTATATTATGCTATACTCTGTTGAAGATGAAGCACACATTATGAACATCGCCATAGATCCCGTCCATAGAAGAAAAGGGCTTGGCGTTTATCTCGTAAACTACATTATTGAAGATTGTTCAAGGGATGGTATTACGGATTTCTTCCTTGAGGTAAGAGAAGGCAACAGGGGGGCGCAGGACCTTTACAGAACCCTTGGCTTTTCTGTCATAGGTAAAAGAAAGGGATATTACCGGGAGACCGGCGAGGACGCATACGTGATGCATATGTCGTTAAAGAAGTGACGAGTTCGGCGTTCGGAGTTCGGCGTGAAAGTCAAAAAGGATACATAATACATTTATGGATGATATAGAAGGAAAGATACTCTCAAACCGCAGCATAGCGCCGGGGCATTGCCTGCTCAGGATACGATTGTCCAGGCCCATGGGTGTGGTGAGGCCGGGACAGTTTGTCATGATGAAGGTCCCCGACGGAGGGGTATTCCTCAGGAGGCCCTTTAGTATTTACGATTATCAGAAGGGCGTTCTTACCATCATGTACAAAGTGGTCGGGAAGGGAACGGAACAGCTAAGCAAGGCGCCGGAAGATACACCAATTTTAACGCTGGGTCCGCTTGGCAGGTGGTTTACCGTGAGCAGAAGGAACATCCCTATCGTCGTTGCCGGGGGTATCGGTTTTGCGGGGGTATATGCACTCGTCAAAAAGTTACAGGGTAAAGCGTCGATATTTTTCGGCTGTTCCACGAGCGACGAGGTTGCCCTCCTCAAGGATGCGGTGCCTTTTCATCCTTTTGTCGCTACCCTTGACGGTTCATACGGCTTCAAGGGAAACGTAATCCAGTTATTAAAAATACATTTGAATGGATTGAAAGGTAAAAATGTGGAGATCTTTACCTGCGGCCCTGACAACATGGTGAAGAGCCTTAGAGGACTGATCGAGCCGCACAGGATACCCTGCCAGGTGCTGCTGGAGGAAAGGATGGCGTGCGGCATGGGCCTGTGTTTCGGATGTGTGAAGAAGACAATGGACGCGCAGGAACCCTATAAAAGGGTTTGCAAAGAAGGACCGGTATTCGATCTATGGGAAATATCTCTATAAAACTGTTCGGGAAGAATCTGCGCAATCCCGTGTTCAATGCCTCGGGGACCCTCGGGTACGGCATTGAGATAGAACCGCTCTGGGGCGTTGAGACACTGGGCGCCTACGTCACGAAGGGGCTGTCGATAAAACCCCATCACGGGAACCCGACACCACGGGTATGGGAAGAGCGCCATGGCATGATCAACAGCATTGGTCTCCAGAATGTAGGCGTCGACCGGTTTTTCGACGCATACTTCCCCTTTTTCAAAAGGAAGAAGACCCCCATCATCGTGAACTTTTTCGGTTTTACCGAAGATGAGTATATCGCCTGCGCTGAAAAGATAAAACCCGACAGGTTTATCGTTGCCCTTGAGATGAACCTTTCCTGTCCCAATATCAAGGCGGGCGGGATAAGTTTCGGGAAAGAACCCGATATGGTATTTGATATCGTGAAAAAGGTAAAAGCCGTGACTGAGATACCCCTTTTCGCGAAGCTTACCCCTGAGGTGAAGAATATCGTTGACATAGCGAGGGCGGCCTGCGAAGCAGGCGCTGACGGCCTTACCCTTATAAATACCATGCCTGCTGCCGGGTTTGACGTTAAGAAAAAGAATATCCCTTTAAAAGGGGGACTCTCAGGGCCTGTTCTGAAGCCGATCGCGCTGCGGGCTGTCCACGAATGTTCAAAAGCAGTGCCGGTGCCGATTATCGGTGTGGGCGGGATCATGGATGCCATGGATGCTATCTCTTTCTTCATGGCCGGTGCAAGGGCGATCCAGATCGGCACAGCAACATTTGTCGACCCTTACGCGATACCGAAGATCATAAAGGGAGTGGCAGATTATCTGGATGCAAATGGCCATAAAAAGATTGACGATATTGCCGGGATCGCCAACAATGTATAATAACCAATCATCAATAACCAAGCTCCAATTAATCACCAATACTCAATACTCAATAACCAAACAAGACTATTCTAAACGGTTTATTTTTTGTGATTCGGTCATTGGTTATTGGATATTCACTGGTGATTGGTGTTTGATTATTGGTTATTATGGACTGTAGAATATGAAAGAACCTTTGACCCAGCACACAAAACACGACGAAACCACCATAAGGTCCATTGAGCAGGAGCTTGGTATTCCCAATCTCATGGCGAGGATCCTTGTTGCGAGAGGCATAACGAAACCGGAAGAGGCAGAAACGTTTCTTTATCCGAAACTCGAAGACCTCTCGGACCCCTTTCTCATGCCTGACATGAAAAAGGGTGTTATGAGGGTTGTTGACGCTATACGACAGGGTGAAGCGATATGTCTTTACGGCGATTATGATGCGGACGGAGTGACATCCCTTGCCCTTATGATGAATTTCTTCAGACACCTTGGGATAACACCCCTCATCTATATACCCGAGCGAAAAGAAGGGTACGGGCTCCACTCCCAGGCCGTAAATGTACTGAAGGAGAAAGGTACGAATCTGCTAATCTGCCTCGATTGCGGATCAACAAATATTGAAGAGATCAAACTGGCAAAAAGCCTCGGCATTGAGACAATTGTCATAGACCACCACGAGATGGGAACTGAAATGCCTCCGGCCTTTGCCGTCATCAACCCTAAAAGGGAGGACG
>JAQTNJ010000227.1 GCA_028713955.1 Syntrophorhabdaceae bacterium | reverse complement strand
ATATCCACCGGAACATGGACGACGCCCTCGCTGATATAAATCGCACTGTCAGGAGCCACCTTACGATCATCGATGCCACGAGGATACTCCTCGATCATGGTCCCCAGGGAGGCAGCCTGAAAGACGTGAAGGTCATCAACAGGGTCCTTGCATCCACTGACATTGTTGCCGCCGATGCTTACGCAACGACCTTCTTTAACCTCAACCCCCAGGATATATCTACTACGGCAGCAGCGCATAAGAGGGGCCTGGGAGAGATGAACCTTAATAAGATCAAACTTATCAAGGCATGAGTTTAAAAAACCCCCGCATTTATCGACGGGCATACATGACAGCGCATTCATGAAGATCACCTCTTCCAGGGTCTCTCAGCTCATCTTTCTGGTCATATTTGTCATCCTCTTTATCGGCACTGAATACAGGGGCAAAGACGAAATCTCTGTTGCGATAAACAGCTTCTTCAGGGCAGACCCGCTTGTAACAATAAGCTACATTCTCGCCGTCAAGACAATGACCATGCTTTTAATCCCGGGGATCATGATGATCCTTGCCACGGCCATCCTCGGAAGGTTCTTCTGCGGATGGATCTGTCCCCTCGGTACGATCATCGATCTCGTGACGGGCACAATACGTAAAACCGTTCCTGTCAAATTCCTCAAGGGCCGGCTGAAATACTATCTCCTCTTCATACTTCTCGCCGCAGCCCTCTTCAATGTCAACCTCGCGGGGATCTTCGATCCCATTGCCATACTCGTCCGCGCCTTTACCTTCTTCCTCTATCCGCTTTTCGGATATTCGATACGCAGCGGCTGGACAGGATTATACGCCTTGCTGGGAGAAAAAAGAGAACACCTCGATTTTTTATTCGCATTTCTGCGGAACTACGTCCTGCCATTCAGGGAGACCTTTTATCCCCTCGCCTTTCTCTCGCTTATCTTTTTCATCGGCATTCTCTTTCTCGAAAGATATGAGAAGAGAAACTGGTGCAAAAACCTCTGCCCTCTTGGTACACTCCTTGGCATCATCGGAAATTTTTCCATATTCAGAAGGATTCCCGGGAAACTATGCGCAGACTGCGGGAAGTGCGAAGAGATATGTCCCACTGGGTTCGACACTGAGATCCTTCAGAAAGGTGACTGTATCCTCTGCATGGATTGCAGGCTGCAATGCGCGTTCAAACGGGTCAGGTTCTCTTTAAAACGTATTCCCGGGCAAAAAGAGGGGAAGGCAGGGGGTACAGCCCCTGTTCTGGAGAGACGGGTTTTTATAGGCAGTCTGTTGTCAGGGTTTTTCGTTTCCAGGGTCTTTGCCTTCCGGTCACCGGCGCAGTATGAACGACTCCTCAGGCCACCGGGGGTCAGCAACGAAAAGGATTTTCTCAAAAAATGTGTCCGGTGCGGCGAGTGCATAAAGGTCTGCCTCCGCAGCGCACTCTACCCGGATTATTTCAGGGCAGGCATCTACGGGGTCTTCATGCCCGTCCTTATTCCCCGGTTGGGATATTGCGAATACAACTGCAACCTCTGCGGGCAGGTGTGCCCGACAGGCGCCATCCCGAACCTCGTCATTGAAAAAAAGAAGAAGAGCGTCATCGGGATCGCCGCCCTCGATAAAAATCATTGCCTCCCCTATGCCAAAAAGATCAACTGCATCGTCTGTGAGGAACACTGTCCCATACCTGAAAAGGCTATACGCTTCGAGGTCGTTGAAGAAAGGGATTACAGGGGCAAGGTCGTTGCCCTTAAAAAACCGTATATTGTTGAAGAATTATGCAATGGATGCGGGATCTGCGAAAACAAATGTCCCCTTGAAGGGAAATCCGCGATCGAGGTCTTTGCTCAACGGAAACGTCTCATAAACACTTAATCTTTCTTCAAAATAACCGAAAATAAAAATCAGGTACTTTTTTCTTGTTTTATGATATTATTATACCCGTTATGTATTTACCGTATAGCCAGCACGTCGTATGATGAATCCCTCGCAACATACATCCCGGTAGAACATTCGGTTAAGGTATAGAAATTGAAAGACAATAAGACGAAAAAGATCACAAAACAGAGTCTCATACAGGCATTGAAAGAGAGCGAGGAGCGCCTCCAGTTCGCCCTTGAAGGAAGCGGTGAAGGCGTGTGGGATTGGAATATCCAGACCGGGGAGGTATTCTTTTCGAAGAAATGGAAAGAGATGCTCGGCTATCAGGATCACGAGATCGGGAACCATCTCGATGAATGGTCAAAACGTGTCCATCCTGACGATATGGATGGCGTCATGGCTGAGATCGAAAAACATTTTTCAGGACAAACCCCGTTTTATGTCTGCGAACACCGCATAGTATGCAAAGACGGAAGCTACAAGTGGATACTCGACAGGGGCAAGATCGTGTCCCGGACAGATGATGGCAAGCCCCTGAGGATGGTGGGGACGCATGCCGATATCACAGGGCAGAAGAGTCTCCAGGAAGAACTATACAACGAAAGGAAAAGATTCCAGACCATTGCCGATAATGCACCCTTCGGTGTGATCATGGTCGACAGGAATAATCTGTGCACCTATGTAAACCCGAAATTTACGGAGATCTTCGGCTATGATCTGAAAGATATACCCGACGGCAGGACGTTGTTCAGAAAGGCTTTTCCCGATAAGGATTACAGGCGGGAAGCGGCTTCAATCTGGATCAACGATGCTGCGGGATTAAAGCCGGGGGAAAGGGAACCCAGGATATTCAACGTACGGTGCAAGGACGGTATAGAAAAGATCGTAGCCTTTGCTCCTGTCTGTATCGAGTCCGGAGAATACATCGTTACCTGTATGGACATCACCGAACATAAAAAGGCTGAGGAGGCCCTCAGAGAATCGGAAGAACGGTACCGTATAGCCATAGAGCACTCGAACGACGGGGTCGCGATCATCCAGGACCTCATTCACGTCTATGTGAACAACAAATATGTGGAGATATTCGGCTACGACAGCCCTGATGAGATTATCGGGCAATCCACCAGGTTTACCGTGCATCCTGACGATCAGGAGAGGGTTACGCAATACGGAACCATCAGGCAGCAAGGAGCCTACGCGCCGGCCAGATACGAATTTAAAGGTATTAAAAAAGACAGAACAACAATCTACATAGAGGTCTCCGTCACAACGATCACCTACAAGGGGAAACAGGCCCGCCTCGCTTATCTCCGGGATGTTACCGACAGGAAGAACGCGGAAGATTCCCTCCAGGAAAGTGAGGAAAAATACCGCAACATCTTTGAAAACGCCGTCGAGGGCATCTTTCAGAGCACACCGGAAGGACGCTTCATCAGCGTCAACCCTGCCATAGCAAAGATGTGCGGCTTTGAATCCCCCGAGGAGATGATCTCATCCATCAAGGACATTGCAAGTGAGCACTACACGGATCCGGCTCAACGGATAACATTCAGGCAGATTATTGAGCAACAGGGCAGTATCGAAAACTTCGAGCACCAGACCTATCGAAAAGACGGAAAAAAGATCTGGGTCTCCACAAACTCAAGGGCCGTCAGGGACCAGGAAGGCAGAACGCTCTATTACGAGGGAACCTATCAGGACATCACGTCACGGAAACAGGACGAGGAAGAAAAGGCAAGACTTCAGGCACAGTTTTTTCAGGCACAGAAGATGGAGGCTGTCGGGACACTGGCAGGAGGCATCGCCCACGATTTCAACAACCTGCTCATGGGTATCCAGGGATATGCGTCGCTGATGCTCTATAATATGGAGATCAATAATCCTAACTATGAAAAACTCAAAAGTATAGAAGACCTGGTGAGAGGCGGCGCGGAACTCACAAAGCAGCTCCTCGGTTTTGCACGGGGAGGAAAATACACAGTGAAACCGGCTGATCTCAACGAGATCATCGAAAAGACCTCGGTGATGTTCGGACGTACCAAAAAAGAGATCGCTATTCATAAAAAGTATGCGGAAGACCTTTGCACTGTTGAGGTAGACCAGGGACAGTTCGAGCAGGTCCTGCTCAACCTCTATGTCAACGCATGGCAGGCCATGCCGGCAGGAGGGACCATCTATATCGAGACAACCAATGCTGTCCTTGATACAACCTTTACAAGACCCTATTCAATCAAACCCGGTGGATACGTGAAGGTATCCATAACTGATACCGGCAGCGGTATGGATGAAAAGACAAAAGAAAGGATATTTGAGCCCTTCTTTACAACCAAGGAGATGGGGAGGGGCACCGGTCTCGGGCTTGCTTCTGTATACGGGATCATAAAAAACCACCAGGGCATTATTGACGTTATCAGCGAAAAGGGTGAAGGAAGCACGTTCGTTATATATCTGCCCGCTTCCGCAAAACAGGTGATAAAGGAACACAGACCTTCCGGTACAATTGTACAGGGTAAGGAAACGATCCTCATCGTTGACGATGAAGAGACGATCCTGAGGGTAAGTAGCGAACTCCTCACCATGCTTGGTTATAAAGTTCTTGCCGCACAAAGCGGGAAAGAGGCGCTCGACATATATGGAGAACATCGCAACAAGATCGACCTTATTATCCTCGATATGATCATGCCTGATATGGGGGGAGAAGAGACCTTCCAGTTATTGAAAGCGATAAAACCCGACATCAGGGTGATCCTCTCAAGCGGATACAGCATGAACGGTCAGGCAAAAAAGATCCTCGACCAGGGCTGTAAGACATTCCTTCAAAAACCTTTCAACATAGACGAGCTTTCCCGGAAGATACGCTACGCACTTGAAGGCAGTGAATAGTAATAAAGGCAGTGAATAGTCGATAGTGAATAGCAGGCAAAAAATGCAGGTTAAGGTTCAGGCTAAGGTTAAGCAAACTGCCGGTTCTCCTCAACCTTAATCTCAACCTGATTCTTCCTGCTATGAGCCATGAGCCGCTTTTCACGTCCAGCATCCGGCGACGAGCATCTGCTCTTCGCATCCTCGCATCCTCTCATCCTCGCATCCTCTCACCTTCTGCCCTCAGCTCTCCGCCCTCAGCTCTCCGCTGCCTTTATTCTTGAAACTTCCCTTCGTAACTTATAATGTATATCTATCGTTTATGAAAAGGTTTCCTTATCTCATACCGGTATTGCTGATCATCGGCTTCAGCGGGATCGTTGCTCAGACAATACTGCTCAGAGAACTGCTCATTATCTTT
>JAQTNJ010000226.1 GCA_028713955.1 Syntrophorhabdaceae bacterium | reverse complement strand
TCTATAGAGGGGCGGGTCAAAACCTGTTAACTTCTTGATCCTTGTCTTTCCGAAAGGGAGGGGAGAGATCTCCAGATATGATCCCACATCCTTTACAAACCGGATGGCATCATCCGTTTCGAGTGATCCCATTTCTTTTTGTGCTGACGGGTTGAATATGACCTTAACCCCTTTTGACGCCACGGCGCTTCCCCAGTTTATTTATGAGGGCATCTGCGGTTATACCCCCGCCCGCTCTATATTCTGCATACGCTTCTTCGATCCTGGTTTTAAATGCAGGGTCATTTTCTATCAGGTAATCGGCGAGGTCTTCCTCTGTTATATAGTGAAGGATAGCCGCAGGCTTGCCGTATGCCGTAATGACAATATCCTCTTTTTTAGATTTTTTGAGAATATCCATAGTTTTATGTTTGAGCTCTTTAATACCCGCAAAACGCATGGGGGCCTCCTTTGTCAAGTTGCACTTTAGTGTAACTTTAATGGTTATACGAATCAATGAGAATTTTGATTGTGTAACCGGCCTTTTGTCTTGACAATTTTGTTCTGCTTGTGCATATTATCACAAAACCATGCGTGATGGGCATGGCCTGCCATTGACAAGGGGTTGGTTTTTACTATACTATTTGTTTTTCACCGGTAAAGTGCATTCTACGATGAATACGGCGCAAAATCCCATATCTCAGGAAAAGAGCGATTTTTATGGTATCGATGTAAACAACCGTAAATGCCGCCGCTGTTTATACTGTGTCCAGCTTTGCCCCGCAAAGGCGATAAAGCTGGAGAAAGACAGTATCAGAATTATTTCTGAACGATGTATACTTTGCGGGAGTTGTGTCTCATCATGCCCTCACCAGGCAATGAGTTACAAGAGCGGGCTCAGCGACTTAAAGAAGGTCTTTTTGACCCATGAAAAAACGATAGCGTGCCTGGATCCTGCTTTTCCGGCAGTATTTGACGTGGGAACACCGGGGCAGCTGGTCACTGCTTTGAAAAAGCTTGGTTTTTCAGAGGTCTGGGAGGGCGCCTTCGGCGCCGAGCTTGTAGGTCAGGCCTATAGAGAACTCCTCCAGAAGGGCCCGAATCAGCCGCTTATCTCATCGTTCTGTCCCGTTATTGTCTTTTATATCCAGAAGTATCTTCCACAGCTTGTGCCCAATATCGCACGGATCGTATCCCCCATGATCGCCATCGGCAGGGTGGCCAGAAAGATTAAAGGCGAAGGGTGGAAGGTCGTTTACCTCACGCCGTGTCTCGCACAGATGAGCGAAGCGTCATCGCCCGAAGTAGCAGGTGCGATCGACCATGTGGTTACATTCCGGGACATCAAAAAGATGCTTGATGAAGCGGGTATCGACAGAAAATCCCTGGGCGAGTCTGACTTCGATGGTCCGAGACCTTTCCTTGGCAGGATCGTGTCGGTCATCGGTGGGCTGAACCGCACCATGGGGGACAGCTTCGACGTGCTTGACGATGAAAGAAGCATGACCTATGGCCGGAGAAGAGCGATCGGCGCGCTGAACCAGCTTGCCAATGGCTACATCCAGGCAAAATTTTTAGATTTTTTATACTGCTCCGGCTGCGTGGATGGTCCTTTTGTCGACCGTGAATTGTCGGTAGTCGGCAGGCGCCAGATCGTGGTGCGCTATGCCAAGGCCGAAATGGAGAAACAGGATGTTTCCAGGGTACTGGCAGAACTGGACAGCTATGCAGATGTGGACCTGAGCCGGGGATTCACGGCGATGGAGCAGAAGCTGCCAATGCCTACAGAGGAGCAGATACGGGCCGTCCTCAAGAAGATGGACAAGATGCCGCCCCACAACAATCTGGACTGCAGGGCCTGCGGATATGCTACGTGCCGTGAAAAGGCGATCGCCGTTGCCCAGGGGATTACAGAGGCAGAATATTGTCTCCCCTACCTTCTTGAGCAGAGCAAAAAGATATACCAGCAGCTTGAAAAGTCCCACCACGAGTTGCAGATCTCCCATCAGGAACTGGAACGGGCGCAGTACCAGCTTATCAGGACCGAAAAGCTCGCAGCCCTTGGACAGCTCGCCGCAGGTGTGGCGCATGAGATCAACAACCCTCTCGGAACGATCACCATCTATGCCCATATCCTGCTGAAAGGGATGGAACAGGATGACCCGAGAAGAGAAGACCTGGCGCTTATTATCAGCGAGGCGAACCGTACAAAGGAGATCGTTCAGGGTCTCCTGAGTTTTGCCAGGGAGACGAAACTCAAACCTGGCGAGACAAGCATCAACGAGCTCCTCGAAGATACGCTGGGGTTGCTGGTGAACCAGTCGCTTTTCCATAACATCAAAATAAAGAAGGTATTTGCTCCTGACCTGCCGAACACGTTTGCCGACGCGACACAGCTTAAACAGGTCTTTCTCAATATCGTCCTCAACGGCGCCCAGGCTATGGAAGGCAAGGGGAATCTGTCGATCACGACAGCACAGGAGAAAAACCAGATCAGGGTCAAGATCCGTGACAGCGGTCCCGGGATCCCCCCGGAGAACGTGAGAAAGCTCTTTAATCCCTTTTTTACAACGAAGGAAAAAGGGACCGGACTTGGTCTGGCAATCTCATACGGGATCGTTGAGAGACACGGGGGCAAGCTTGACGTGGAGACAGAGCTCGGGAAGGGGAGCACCTTTATTGTTTCTCTGCCGATCACGACAGTGGAAGGGACGAATGAAGAGGCAATAACCAAAAAGGATTTGGTTCAAACTATAAACACAGGGAGAAAGCATTATGGCCAAAAAACCAAGAATCTTAATTATTGATGACGATGTTGATTTTATTGACCTGAACAAGGCCGTCCTCGAGAACAACGGGTACGAGGTTGTCACGGCATTTTCGGGCCGCGAGGGGATGGACAAGGTGAGGTTTGAACAGCCGGACCTCATTGTCCTTGACCTGATGATGGAAAAGCATGACACCGGGTTTACCTTTGCGAAATCGATAAAGGCAGACCCGGTTTATCAGAAGGTCCCCATCCTGATGCTCACATCAGTAGCGGGTGAGACCGGGTTTGGATTTTCACAGGATCAGGATGGTTACTGGATGAAGACAGATGATTTTCTGAACAAGCCGGTAGCGCCGGAAGACCTGATTAAAAAGATCAGCGACCTTCTGGAAAAGGCAAAACAGCCGGAATAGCAATCCAGGGGTAATCAATGGCAGAGGCTGCTGAAATACTTGTTGTCGATGACGAGAAAGGTATCCGTGAGGGGTGTCGCAGGATCCTGACGAGCGAGGGGTTTTCCGTTGATGTGGCGGAAAACGGCAAAGAAGGGCTTGACATGGCGAAAGCCAAACCCTACGACCTCATGCTCATTGACCTCATGATGCCCGTCATGGGCGGCATTGAATTGATGGAACAGGTAAGGCAGCTTGACCCGGAGATCATCATGATCGTTATCACCGGTTTTGCCACCATTGAAACAGCGGTTGATGCGATGAAACATGGTGCATACGACTACATCCCCAAGCCATTTGCTCCCGACCAGCTCATGGCAGTCCTCAACAGGGGGCTGGAGACGAGACGGCTTCGTCTTCAGGCAGAGCAGTTGCGCCAGGAGCGGGATCAGAGGCTCCTCGAGATTGCCGGTGAGAAGTCAAAGCTCCATACGATTATGAACTCCATGGCAGATGCGATCCTTGTGATCAACCGGGAACACCAGCTGGTACTCTGGAACCCCGCAGCCCTCAAGACGCTTAACCTCGCAGGACGGGTAGCGTTGGGCAAGGATATCGCCGACGTTATCCTGGAGAAGAATCTGATCGACGTTATCAACAAGGCATTCAGTCCCGATTCTTCCCAGTACACGATATTTTCTGAGGAGGTTGAGATTACAGAGCCTGAGCAGAAGACGCTTATAATAAGCGTGGCTGCCGTGCGGGATGAAAAGGGCCAGGACCTCGGTGTCGTGAGTACCTTTCGGGATATCACCGCCCTGAAAGAGGTCGAAGAGGTAAAGTCCCAGTTCGTCCGTATGGTTGCCCATGAGTTGAGGGCGCCGCTTGCTGCAATAGAAGGGTACCTGAATGCCTACCTTACCGGCGTAGCGGGAAAAGACCCTCAGTTCAACCGTCAGATGCTTGAACGGGCAAGGCTCAGGAGTAAATCGCTCATCGAACTGGTAAATGACCTCCTGCAGTTCGCAAGGCTGGAATCAAAGCGCGTTGAGAGAAAAAAGGAACTCCTCGACATGAAGGAGGTTATTGAGAGTACTGTCGAATTGCTGAAAAACCAGGGAGACAGCAAGGACCTGCAGTTCCAGGTCAACATCCCCGACAGGCTGCCCCCCATCGAGGCCGACCGAACGGAGATGGACCAGTTGATGACGAACCTCATCTCCAACGCGATGAAATATAACGTGAAGAACGGCAAGGTGATTATCAGCGCGAAGCCTGAAACCCATTATCTGCATATCAGCGTTGCCGATACAGGGATCGGCATTGAAGAACAGTGCCTCCCCTGCATCTTTGACGAGTTCTACCGGGTACAGGGTCCGAAGACCCGGTATACCACGGGCACAGGTCTCGGGCTCTCCATCGTCAAGAGGATAGTGGAATCACATTTTGGCCGGATCGAGGTCGAAAGCACAGCGGATAAAGGTACGACATTCACAGTCAAGTTACCGATACGACAGGTGGATGCAAAGTAATGATATAGAGAACGAAATTTTAGAAAAGGAGAAGTTATGGCGAAGAAAGAAACAAAACTTAATGAGATCATGGAAAAGAGGGTCCTGGCCCCCTCGATCACACTCTTCAAGCTCCACGTGCCTGACATCGCGAAAAAGGTGAAGGCAGGACAGTTTGTGGTCTTAAGGGGGGACGATATGGCAGAGCGTATCCCCTTAACAGTAGCGGACTACGACCGTAAGAAGGGTCAGATAACCGTTATCTTCCAGTCCGTGGGATCATCGACAAAGAAGCTCGAAAAGTTCGAGGTCGGCGACGCGATCCTGGATGTTGTGGGACCACTGGGAAAGCCAAGCCACATCGAGAAGTTTGGAACCGTTGTATGCGTAGGCGGCGGTGTCGGTGTTGCCCCGGTACTCCCTATTGCCAAGGCATTACTCGAAGCGGGCAACGAGGTGATCTCGATCATCGGCGCCCGCACAAAGGAGATGCTCATCCTGGAAGACGAGATGA
>JAQTNJ010000225.1 GCA_028713955.1 Syntrophorhabdaceae bacterium | reverse complement strand
AATCACCAATACCCAATATTCAATAACCAAACAAGAGCTTTCCGGTATTGTTTCCCGTTTGGGTATTCGGTCATTGGTTATTAATTGGTGATTGATGTTTGGTTATTGGTTATTTAATATAATAGCAACAAGATTTTGTAAGGGAGAACGGTGATGGAATGTACTATCGAAAAGAACAAAGAGTCATGCACGTGCACCTATGAAGGATGCAGCAGAAAAGGCAAGTGCTGCGAATGTGTCGCATACCACAGAAAGATGAAACAGATACCGGGCTGCTTCTTCTCAAAAGAAGGTGAACGCTCCTATGACAGATCGTACAGGTGTTTTGTCATGGAAAATAAATAGAACATGTATATAGTAGTTCGTATATCGTATATCGAGCTTATAGAGAAAACCATGAGGCGTTAGAGGAAAAACATAAAGTGCGAGGAGATCGGCGCTTTGTAATTTGTTTTATCCGATATACGAACCACTATATACGATATACGGAAAATGCTTTTACTTTCTGAGTTCCTCCAAGGCCTCCCCTGCCCGTTGCCGCGTCTTCTGCGATCTATCGGCCATGGCAAGGATCGATAACTTTCTTCTTACGTCCTCTTTCTGTCGTGCCTGTAGTGAGTTGTAGATCCCTTTCAGCTTTTCTATAGTTTTCGTCACAATACCTTCATTCTTTGTATCGAGTATGAGCAAAAGGGTTGGGGCATCATCGGGTAGTCCATATTTCCCCATGTATGTGCTCACATGTTTCAGGAAGCTTCCGGAGCCATAGGAACTATGGAGCTTGCCGTACAGTTTATCATGTTCCGGCGTGCCTTTGTCGCCAAGGAAGATCCTGTCCAGCGCGTCTTTTATCCTGCCCGACTGCCACCTGTTTTTCGGCCCTTCCTTTTTAGCACCCTTTTCACCTTTCTCCTGTCTTCCATAGAACCCGCTTTTGTCCTTTCTTCTGTCGAGTTCACGCCAGTTCGGTCTTTCATCATCGTAGTCAGCCATTATATCCTCTTCTGTATATTCATCTGCGTTGATTACAAAAACTATCGCCGTGAAGGCCGGAAGGTCTCTTCAAGACCTACTTTCCAGGTCCCGTTTTCATTGACCATCTGCAACTCCGCGGGTCTGTCGGATTTATGGTACTTGATGATAACGATAGCCTTCCCTTTTGCAACCTTGCCCATCTGCCATCTGCTTTGCTCCAGAACAATATCAGGATCAAAGACCTCAACATAATTGCTCCAGTACGCATTTGCCAATCCGCCGCCTGTAGTGAAATCATCATGTATCGCTTCCCGCGAGTACTGTTCACCCCTTCTGGCCTCTTCCTTTAAGATATCATCGATGATGTAATCTTTTGAAGCACTCGTCAGGAGGGTCCATATCTTCGGGTAATCTCTCTTTTTCATTGCCTTGAATATTGATTCTGCGGCTATGAGTATCCGATCCTCTTCATCGCTGGGTTTCTGGCAATAACCGTTCAATGAAAGCTGAATCATGAGCAAAGCAATAAAGGTCGTTATGGCGATTTTCTTCATCGGAAAGATTAAGGCTGGAAAATATTTTCCAGCCTTAATGCATAATATGATAGAAATACTCTTTTTCAGTGGTGTACGGTTGGTGTGTCGCTGCTGCTGCTGCTTGATGCTGCCGCAACGCCTGCTGCGATTGCTGCCGCGCCAACTGCTGCCCCCGCAATAGTACCGGCGCTAACTCCTGCTGCTGCACCAGCACCTGCTGCTCCTCCTGCCGCGCCGGCACCTGCCGCGCCTCCACCGGCTCCGCCACCGGCTCCTGCTGCACCTCCACCGGCTCCGCCTTCAGCTGCCTGTGCATAGATCGTTGACGGGACAACAAAACCTGCCATAAATAATAGTGCGACAAAAATAACTGTAAGCTTACTAATACCCTTCATTTTGAAATACCTCCCCACCATATTGTATAACAAGGTTTATTCATCATTTATATATCATGTCCCTGTCCCTGTCAAGGAATATTTTGGTGTTCCGGCCTATGAAATCAAACAATGGATTATAATGGTTTATGTCCTGTGCAACATCCCTTGTCCAGGGTGAGATAGCATAGTTGAAGTTCGTCTTTGAATCCCTTCCGGTGAACAGCCTGAACGGTATCACGAGGGCAATACCCTTGTCGTGGTAGCCCCTGTTGTAACTATCGCGAAAGCCGGACGTGTCTGTCACGCTGTACCATGCAGTAAGGATTACGCCGTTGATGAATTTAGAGACGCTGAACCGTGACCCGAAATCACCCCCCAGAAACCTCCCGGTCTTTGCATCGAACGCGAGATCGTATTCGGGCACGTTGAGGCGGGCATTCACAAACGAGGTGTAATAAGCCTTCCTGTCATCATCCTTAAACGCGAAGACCGAATCGGGGTCCCTTTTTTTTGCCAGCGTCCCGCTGAGGCCCACGACAAACCTGCCATTTTTCAAAGGCTTAGCGATCTCACCGTCGAACCCTCCATACTCGATCTCCAGGAATCCTGCCGAAAACCTTCCATAGATCTCATTATTCATCTTGCCTACCTGGTCAAACAAAAGCCGCGGCAGGGAGAACCTTTTCTTTTGATAGTCAATGATGTCGGTCCTTACGTTATCCAACAACGGTTCATTCACTGTTGAAATATTGTTCAGAGGGTAGACCCCCGGTCCTACAACGAAGGAGCCGCCTCTCCAGGGTCGATAACTTACCAACGCTTCAGCGCCGAGCCGGTATTTAAAAAAACCTGACGGGTCGTTGAGGAATGTCTGCAGAGACGGCTTGATGTTATAATCGAAGGGTTTTTTATTCTCGATGGGTATATCGGGCGGCCCGCCTATTGTTGTGTTGATCTTAGACAGGTAAAAAAATTGGCTTGCCGTCAGTTTATCCCTGTAAAATTCTGCGATGTCGTATCTCGTCGTATCGAGTTCGAAGATGGATATTCCGTTATCGGTGAGAGTAATATGGATATTCTGGATGTGGGGCGGGACAATATCGTTGATGATCTTTGTAATGACCCCTATTGCCCTGGTGCTGTAGTAGTATTTGTCATTCTGAGCCCTTACCCACAGGTCGTTCCTGTCGAACAATACCCCTATGCTGCTAAAACCTGATCTGTGCAGTGCCGTTGTCAACCGTTTGTTTATCGGGGCTGTCTTGTCTTCCTGCCTTTCCCTGTATGCCTGATCATAGATGGGGATGATCGGCTGTCCTATGTCAAAGTTCATCGAAAGGTTTACCCCGAACTCCTCTCCCCTCTGATAACTTATGTCGACCTCTGCGAACTTGAATGGCCTCCAGCGAAGGCCGTAATTAAACTGGGAAGGCACAGGGTCCTGAAAGTATTTTGCCTGCGCAGGGTCCCGCGTCTGTTTTTCGTACTGGATCGGGCTGTACTCAACCATCAACGCATAGTGATCGGAGATAGCCCACTGGATACCCCAGAAGAATTGCGAATCCTTTGCCCAGGTCCTGGGGTTACTGAAAAGCTCGATCTTGAACCCTTCTCCCTGTGGCGGCAATTGGGTCTTCCCGAACCTCCCATTGCCGAAACCGAGGGTAAAATCGAAGGGGTATAGCTGTTTGCTTGCAATGATGGACTGCGAAGGATAGACCCTCGTTCCCGTGGGGTCCATGATGCTCAGCGCGATAGCGGGTAGAAATTTATCTTCCTTTATGAACTGATACTTGAACCCGAAATATTTATCCTTTTGGTTTCCATATCCGCTCCAGTAAGGGTCTCCCGGATTCGCCTTCACACCGATGACCTCCGTTACCCTCCCGTCAAGCTCAACCCCCTTGAGCGGGCTGAAGGCCAGATAGTAGTACCTGTATGGGTGTATCTGGCTTACGCCCACACGGTAATGGTTTTCTTTCATGACCCTTGCCGTGGGTGTCTCCATGATACCCGTAAACCCTTGATTCGAAGGATAGGTGAAGGGCTCGTCATCGGCATAAAGATCAGCGGAGAGCGGAGAGCGGAGAGCGGAGAACAACAACAGGAACAAAAAGATCCAACAGAGCTTATGGAGAACGTTTTGCACTATTGCCTGTCAATGGAGGAGGGTAAATGCATGTATCCATACCTGTTCGTGATTCCCGGCTAATAGAGCGCCTTGAACACACCGGCGGTGAGGGCAACATTGGCAAGGATCTGTGTAATATCCTTTATATCTCTGAGCCATGCCACGCGCTCAATCTTCTCGGGCACCACAATGGTATCGCCAGGCTCCACCTCCTTGATGGTCTCGCCAAAGGCCGCCAGCTCCCACCTGGACCGGTTGGAATTCCAGAAGATCGAGCTCTTTGGCTTCATCGCAGAGCCGTCCACTTTCAAGATAAAGATATTGCTCTCGTCCGCGTTCCTCGTATATCCGCCTGACATGTCTATATAGTCCTTGTAGCTGAGATTATCAGAATACAGGAAGCTTCCCTGGAACATCGTAGAGCCTGCAACATTCACAACATTAATTGCCGACGGGATATAAAGGGTATCGCCTTCCTCAAGCTCTATATCATACTCACTGCCTTTCAGCAAGCGAAGATGCGCAAGCCGTATGGTGAACCTGCCGGTTGCCTTCAGGCTCTTTAATGTATTAATGAATTTCTGCTTCTGCGCATAGTCAGCCCTTTTCGCAGCCAACTCTTCCTGAGAGGTTATCGTGCCCATCTCGCCAGCGCTTACAGAGAGCAGTTCGCGCTCAAGCCTGGTGCTGATCTCTTCGAGGTTCTTCTGCTGAAGCTCCCTGACCCTTGCCCGCGTAAATACCGCACCCCTTAGATAGGCCTTATCCGTATATCCTCCGGCCCTCTCCAGCATCGAAGACAGCCTCTCCCCCTTCTGGACCGTATACACACCCGGGTATTTGACCTCGCCGCCCACGGTCACTGTCTTGTAAAGATCCCATTCCGGCACAGAGCGGACGAAGAGGTAATCGTTTATCTCCATGGTGATATTATGCTGGGGGTCGCCCTGCATGGCCTTTGACAGATCGATCGCCAGCCTTTCCGTCTGTGGACCCGATTGGGTTACTTTGACGCGCGTAAGCTCAGCATCGTTTGATGCGTAATAGAGCATGCCCCCCGACAAGGAGATAACATCCTTAATCCTTGTAGCGCCGGGAGTGATGCCATATGCGCCGGGATTGGCCACAGGCCCGCTAATCTGTATCGTGTTCTTCGTATCAACCACCGCGAACACCTTTACCAGATCCCC
>JAQTNJ010000224.1 GCA_028713955.1 Syntrophorhabdaceae bacterium | reverse complement strand
CAAAAAATTACGACGATATAGGGAGTACAGAGATAACGAATTTCGGATACGAGTGCGTCATGCAGAAAGGAACCCACATGAATGAAGGCATGTTTCTACCTGAATCTCTCGATACAGAGACCGGTAAACCGGCGGCTGAAGGTGAGGTCGGTGAGCTCGTGCTATCCAATCTTTTCTGCGAGAGTGAGCCTCTTATACGTTATAAGACAAAAGACCTCGTACGGTTCAATTATAAGAAATGCGGTTGCGGAAGGACGTTCCTGCGGATGAATGGCGGCGTATTAGGAAGGGCCGATGATATGTTTACCTTTGGCGGGGTGAATATCTTCCCTTCAGCGATCGAGAATTTCGTCAGGGGAATACCGACATTTTCTAACGAGTACCAATTGATTATCCCCAAACAAGGGTCCGGGAAAAGAATGACCATACGGGTAGAGCCGGCATCATCAGAGATATCCGACGAACAGGTAAAAAACGCTGTAAAGCAATTATCGGAAAGTATCGTCTACAATATAAAGATTACCGCTGACATCGAGTTGGTTGCGCCGGGGAGTTTGCCGAGGTTTGAAGGGAAGGCAAAAAGGGTCATCAAAGCAAGCTGAGCAATACAATCAGGTGCGGATGGCACGCCTTTAGTTAGCAGGGGTTGCTGTCCGCATCGTATTGGATTACGCTTGGCAACGATCCTATTGTTGGGCAGAAAGAGAGGAAGGGACAGACGACGTGAACCCGACGACCCCGGTTTTTGATTGGCTCGATAAACTGAAATTCAGCCGCTTCCACACAGGACTAACAATTCTCACAGGTCTGATATTCATCTCTGCGGGATACAATTCACAAATTATTGCATACGTGGTGCCTCTCGCGCTCAAAGAGTGGCGCCTTACGCCACTTGCAGCAGGTACCATGATATCGGCCAGTCATTTCGGTCTCATGTTGGGCGCCGTCGGGTTCGGGATGGCATCAGATCGCCTGGGGAGAAAGAAAACTATCATGCTGGCCGTTGCCTCTTTGTCTGTTTTCAGCAGCGCCGCCTATTTGGCTCCCAACTATGAGGTGTTTTGTCTGCTGCGTCTCCTCGCGGGTCTGGGGATTGGTGGGGCCGTACCTCTCACGGTAACCATACTTTCAGAGTTTGCTCCTTCCGGGATCAGGGCAAGGCTTCTTACGGCATCGGCCGGCGGTTTTACGCTCGGGTGGGCGGTAGCGGGTCTTGTTGCCACAGCACTGATACCCGGTTTCGGGTGGCGCGTGGTTCTCCTCATTGGGTTTCTGCCCATTTTCTTGCTCCCCATGTTACATCTTTACCTGCCTGAGTCGGTTCGCTTTCTTGCCAACAAGATGCGTTATAATGACGCGCTCAGGGAGATACAGAGGATAGAAAGGATTGCCCGTTTCGAGCCAAAGGACTGGAAGCCTGATAACTTCGCGCAGTCAGGCACAGAGTCTAAGGCCAGACTAAGGGAACTTTTCCGTCCTGGTCTGAGAGGCATGACCGTACTGGTGTGGGGCAGCTACCTCTTTAACTTTCTCGCCATTTACGGATTGTCTACCTGGCTGCCGTCACTCCTTTCCAATGCGGGTTTTTCGCTGGCAAAAAGTTTCAGCTACGGGATTGTACAGGGCATCGGATCTTCAATAGGTGGATTTCTTCTCGGTTGCATCCTGGATGTATTTGGCCGGAAACGGGGCCTCTGCCTGACCTATTTCCTCGGAGGGTTGTCCATCCTCTGGTTTGGGGCTGTGACCTCCGAAGCGGCCCTCTACGCTGCCGGATTGGCCACCGGCATCTTTGTAGTAAGTGTCCCCGTGGCGCTCCATGTGGTAGCTGGTGAGACATATCCGACGCACATCCGTTCAACTGGCGCCGGATGGGCGTACGCTGTGGGCAGAGTGGGATCAATCAGCGGGCCGATCATAGGAGGCGCAATCCAGATGGCCGGTTTCAGTGTCGGTCAGTTTTTCGCACTTTTTTCCTTGCCCTGTTTCATCTGCGTGTTGCTCGTTGCGCTTTATCCGGTGGCCGTCAGGAAGGATGCGCTGGAGGCGGTAACCGCAAAACTCTTAAAGTAGCTCATACCAATAGGACAAGCATCGGTGCCAGACTTTCCCCGCAAACACGCTCATTCCGCTCCAGCGGCTCCAATCGCTCGCGTTCGGCTTCGTAACTTTTGCTACGCAAAAGACCGAGCTTCCTCGCCTCACGACGGTTTGCTACGGGAAAGCCCGACACAGATGCTCTTTAATGATGTATTGGTTATTCACAAACTATCATGCTGATTGTAAGTTGGTATTAGACATAATTGTCGCCTCAACAGGTTTTTTTCGACAAATATTTCCTGCAATGAAAATCAATGTTTAACAATACCGTTTATTATCAATGTATTAGAGAAAGATGAGGCGCTGGCACGTGTATTGCTATTATACAGGTATGAAGAATGCAGACAGGAGGCGATACATGAAATATTATATAGCTTTGCTTTGTATAGTATGCGCAATCGCACTTCCTTCACCGGGACATACTGCTGATCCCGGAAATATTTACCTGAGATTTCTGGAAGGAGATGTACAGGTAAAAACAGAAGATGCAAAGGAATGGCTGCCCGCATCGATCAATATGCCCTTAACAGACAATGATCAAATCTGGGTTCCTGATAACGGAAGGGCAGAGCTGTTCCTCAAAAACGGTACGGTTGTCCGGTTCGACAGGGATACATATCTGGAGATACTCGCATCAGGGGATAAACCTGCCAGGTTTTATCTGGGTACGGGGCGGGTATATGGAAATGTAATCGTCGGAAAAGGGAACACTGTTGTTTTTGAAACCCCGACGGCATCTTTCAGCGCATATGCGCGTTCTGTTTTCAGGATCGACGTGCCGGAGAACGAAGACTCCATTGCCTCTGTTTTCCAGGGCGAACTATACGCAGACCTCGGCAAGGGGCAGATGAAGATCAGTGCCGGAGAAAGGATAGTCCTGGGGAAAAACGCCCAATACCCGGTCCTCGCAAAACTCGTCGCGGCAGATGAATGGGAACAATGGAACAAACAGAGGGATCGCGAATTCTCCACGCCTGAATCAGGTAATGCAACCGCATATCTTCCTGATGAGCTTAGATCTTATTCCTATGACCTCGGGAGAAACGGCCAATGGGTATACGAGCAGGAATACGGCTATGTCTGGACACCGACGGTCGTAGTCGTGCAAAACTGGTCTCCTTACAAGGTCGGCCGGTGGGTGTGGATGCGTGGTAATTACGTATGGATATCCTATGAACCGTGGGGATGGGCGCCATATCATTATGGCAGATGGGCATTCATCAACAAAAGAGGATGGTGCTGGGTACCCCCTCGCAGAGGTTTTGCATACTGGGGTCCGGGGTATGTTGGGTGGGTCTATACCCCAACATATGTATCATGGGTGCCACTTGCGCCGGGAGAGATATACTATGGTCATGGCAGTTATGGTCCTCACAGCGTCAATGTAAAAAATGTAACCATACAGAACATTACGATGAGCCGTACCGTGTATAAAAACGTACACGTGGATCACGCCGTCACCACGCTGCATCGGGATACCTTCATAACCGGCAGGCCGGTGAAGATGACCACAAATGAAAATATTTTTCTGAAAGAAAAGAGGATCATGGGTGCTCCGGAAATAAAGCCGGAAAAGGCAACCTTCATGCCTGTCATCAAAGATATACCGCAGGCAAACCGGCCGCCGTCAAGGATCGCTAATCAGGAAATGAAGACATTCAGAAAGGATAATCCCGCAACACAGATCCGAAACCGGACGAATACCACAGCGAAACCATCCGGCACAGCGAGCCAGATCGGGCAGATGAACGGGAAAAAGGTTGATGCACCTCAGCAAAAGAATAATATTCCATCAGGGATGCGTCAGGAAAGACCTGCAACGGGAAACCAGCCCATGCAAAGGATATCGCAGGTGACGCCCGAGGAGAGGACAAGGCGGCTCGCTGAATTAAGAAACAGAAAGCAGGTAAGGAATACAGTAAAAGAAACCCCGCCCGCAACAGGGCAACCCGCGTCCGCGCGCACCACAAGGACAGAGTCGCAAAAAAGCGACACGGGGAATAAGTCTTCCCCTGTCCCTGCTACCCGGCAGCAATTAACAATGAACGCTGAACAGCAGCGTGTTCCCGGGGCAGCAAAACAGGTGCAGTCGTCCGTACCTGCTCGTTTCGCCGATATGTCGACACGGAAAACGGGCGTGGCAAAAAATACTTCTCAAATCTCTGCCCGTCAGCAGCAGGTAAGACCATCATCCCCTCAAATCAAGGTGCAGGCTCCGACAGTAGCGCCACAAAGGGTTCAGGCTCCGCCGGCAACATCTCAGAGGGCGCAACAGAAGTCGGCAACATCCATGAGAGTGCAGACCTCGCCGGCGACGTCCCGAACGCTCCCTGCCGCAGGGTCTCCTGCAGTGACACCGAAAACACAGCCGGCGACAAAAGCTCGCTCAGTTGCACCGCAAACACAGCCGCCCGCCAAGGCCCCTTCGGTAACAGTCCAGGCCCAATCGCCGAAGAAGGAGAGCATGCAGGCATACGCGGCAAACAGGGATGTGCCATCCAGGGAGGCGGCACCCAGGATGGAACGAAAAGGCGGGAGGTAAAAAGCAGGGTACCCAAACCGTGCTGTATTGTTGGTAGCTCAGCTTCAGGGAGAAGTCGATGTTCGTTTGTATGCCTTCAGGAAGTTAAGGCGTGGTTTTTATTCTCTCAGGAGTTGTTTCAGTTTTTCCATGTCTTCCCAGGCCTCCTTGATCTTGCCCTGGTTGCGCAGAAGAAACGATGGATGATACGTAGGAAGCAGGGGTGTTCCGCGATAGCTCGTCAACACGCCCCGGACCCTGGTGATCCGCTCGTCAACGCCAAGCAGCGTATTGTAGGCATGGCGGCCAAGAGTGCAGATGATCTTCGGATTGATGAGCTCAAGCTGCGTAAAGAGATATTCCTTGCATAACTCCCGTTCCCGCTCCTCGGGGTCCCTGTTGCCCGGCGGCCTGCATTTCAGGACGTTACAGATATAGACATCGCTTCTGCCAAGGCCGATTCTCTCGATAAGCTGGTCGAGGAGCTTGCCCGCTCTCCCTACAAATGGTCTTCCCTGGATATCCTCTTCCTCTCCCGGCGCTTCACCGACAAAGACCAATCGCGCATTGACATCTCCCTCGCCGAAGA
>JAQTNJ010000223.1 GCA_028713955.1 Syntrophorhabdaceae bacterium | reverse complement strand
CCGAATCGATAGAGGGTAACTGCGCGCAGCTGAGCAGCGAGGGAAACAGTGTTCCGGCCACATCGATGTTATTTCACAGGTTCTATCCGCTTGCGGATGCGGGAGAGAAATGGTTTTCCCTATTATATTATCCTGAAGGCGTTTAGAATAAGAGAGACAAGAAAGTAAATCTATTTGATATAATGAGCGCCTCGGCTCGTGCGGTTCGTGAATGCCGCATCGGCAACGATCAGGGCCGTCCGCACGCCGTTTCTCAGGCTTATCACCATGGGGACTAAGTGTGTCCTCCTGTAGAAATTGTCGATCCTGTTCTTCAGATAGCTTAAGTCTTCCATCGCCCTCTCCAGCCTCTTTACTGTCCGTATAATACCCACATAATTCCACATGGTCGATTTAATGCTCACCCAATCCTGCCGGATCAGTGCAGGGTCGACCTCCTCTTCCCTTTCGGGGAAACGCCATGGCGGGATCTCGGATTCCTTATATTGTTTCTTGTTGTCGAAGACGGAGGCAATATGCTTAGCTGCCCTTATGCCCCAGACAAGACCTTCGAGCAGCGACGTGGAGGCAAGCCTGTTTGCGCCATGGATCCCCGTCGCAGTGACCTCACCGGCGGCATAGAGGTTCTTCAAAGACGTCCTGCCGTCGATGTCCACCTGCACCCCTCCGCAACTGTAATGGGCTGCCGGGACTACGGGTATCGGGCTTTTTGATATATCGATATCCAGGGATTTGCACTTTTCATAAATATTGGGGAAACGCTTCTTTATATCGATGCTGGCATAGGAAGCGATATCTAAGTACACGTAAGGGTCTCCCCTTTTGATCATCTCCTCGTATATCGCCCTCGATACCTCGTCCCTCGGCGCCAGCTCGCCGAGAGGAGAATACTGGTCCATGAACAGCGCATTGTCCCTCGTTTTAAGTCTCGCCCCCTCCCCCCTTAACGCCTCGGATATGAGGAAACCGTCTACGTCCTTGTGGAAAAGGGTTGTGGGATGGAACTGGATGTATTCCATATTGATGAGCCTTGCTCCGGCCCTGTGGGCCATCGCGAAGCCTTCACCCGTCGCTACGGCAGGGTTTGTGGTATGGAGGTATATCCTCCCGAGCCCGCCCGTAGCAAGGATTATATATGACGAGAATATCCTCTCCACGTGCTCGCTTTCGTTATTGAGAACGTATGCACCGATACACTGCGGCTCCATGTAGAGTGAGAGCGGATTCGTCGAATGGTGCGGGATAGTCATAAGGTCTATCGCCGTATATTTCGTGAATATCCTGATCTTTTTTGTTTCTTCCGCCTTCTTTACAAGGCTCTCCTCTATTGCCTTTCCCGTCGTATCCATGTAGTGGAGGATCCTTCTCTTCGAATGGCTCGCCTCCCTGGCGTATTCATACTCCGTATTTGCGGTGCGTGCAAAGGGCACCCCGACCTTTTTAACCAGGAATTCCTCAACCAGGGCCGGCCCTTCATTGGCGAGTATATCGACGGCCTTGCGGTTCGAGATACCGTCCCCGGCCTCCATGATATCGTTTATAAGAAATTCAGGCGAGTCGTCCGCACCCCTGGCGACGATCCCTCCCTGTGCGTAGTATGTATTCGATTCCTCGAGGGCTGTCTCCTTCGTAATGACTATTACGTCAAGCCCCGATTCTGCGGCGGTTATGGCGGCTGAGAGACCGGCTATCCCCGAGCCGATAACAAGAACGTCACAATGATGTCTGCTGTCGCGGTTCATCTCATGAAACCTCCAGCATTCGCTTAAGCGCCATCTTTGCGTCCTTCGCAATGCCGGCTTCCACTTCGACCCTTCCGAAATAACGGTTGTCGAGCAGTCCTTCAAGCACCGCGAGGAGCCTCCGCGGGGTCACCTTCGACATCTCGCTGCACCCCGATTCCCTGAGAGGCACAACAAGCTTATCAGGGTTTTCATTTTTTATCCTCTTTACAAAATTCCACTCCGTGCCGATCGCCCATTTCGTCCCCGGTCCGGACCTCTCTACGATATCCTTTATAAAAGCGGTAGAGCCCGCATAATCGGAGAGTGAAACAACCTCAGGCGTGCATTCCGGATGAACGACTATCCTGATCCCTTCATACTGGTCTTTTATCCTCACGATGTCCGACGGCAAAAAATCCGTATGGACGTAGCAATACCCCTTCCACAGGAATATCCTTGCCTCTTCTATGCGCCCCTTGTCCGTTTCATCAGACCTCGCAGAGGGATCACGGATAATGATCTCGCTGTCCCTGATGCCGAGCCTGCGGGCGGTGTTCCGTCCCAGGTTTTCATCGGGAAAAAAGAAAAGGGACGCGCCCTGTGAAAAGACGTAGCTGAATACCTTTTCCGCGTTCGACGACGTGCAGACAAGGCCGCCGTTCCTGCCGCAAAAGGCCTTCAGGTCGGCGTTCGAATTCACATAGACAACGGGGATGATCCGCTTTCCCGCTGCCTTCAACTCTTCCCATGCCGCCTCGACCTTTTCTATCGCGGCCATATCCGCCAGCGGGCATCGTGCATCCGGCTCAGGATGCAGGACCTCCTGTTCAGGCGAACAGATGATCCTCGCCATCTCCGCCATAAAGGAGACAGCGCAGAAGACGATGTAACGCGCGTCCTTCTGCATGGACGCCGCCCGTGCGAGCTGCAGGGAATCGCCGACAAAATCCGCGTACTTTACGATGTCGTCTTCCTGATAGAAATGTGCCAGTATGATAAGGTTCTTGCCTAAGGCATCCTTCGCGGCCTCAATCCTTTTCAGGGTCTCAGCCCTTTCCGATTGTCTTTCTGCCGCATTCATTTCAATACCTTTTCATGAAGCAGGCTTATGTCAAGAGACTTAAAGGAATGGGTCAGGGCCCCCACGGAGATGAATTCGACCTCTGTCCTTGCGACGTCCCTGATCTTCTCCAGGTTCATGTTCCCCGATACCTCGATGGGTATCCTTTTATTCACGAAAGAAACGGCCTCTTTGATGGAGCCCATATCCCAGTTATCGAGCATTATCCGGTCGACGCGCTCCTCCAATGCCTCTTTCAGCTCCGCCATGTTTTTTACTTCCACCTCTATAGGCACCTTCGATACTGCCCGTATCCTTTTTACGGCCTCCTTGATCGAACCTGCGACGGATATGTGGTTCTCCTTGATGAGGGCCATCTCACTCAGATCGGCCCTGTGGTTCACTCCTCCGCCCATCCTGACGGCGTACTTCTCCTTTGCCCTGTGCCCCGGGGAGGTCTTTCTTGTATCGAGTATCTTAACCCCTGTGCCTTCAACGGCATCGACAAACCTTCTTGTCAGCGTGGCTATCCCGGAAAGCCTCTGGAGTATGTTCAGGGCAACTCTTTCGCCCGTCAGGACTGCGCGCGTCTTCCCTTTGACGATCGCGATCGTATCGCCTTTCTTCACGTATTCCCCGTCCTTCTTTATCTCCTCATATATCAACTCATTATCAAGTTCTTTAAAGATCCCGGCAGCAAGAGACTGGCCTGCAATAACACCGTCCTCTTTCGCTATAATGACGGCTTTTGAGGCGTGGTCTTCAGGCACTATGGCGTTTGTGGTAATATCGCCGCTCCCGATGTCCTCTGCCAGATAATCTTTCATGCTGCCTTCCATAGGGTTATTAATTATAAGGTCGCACAGAAACGGAGTCAATCAAAGACTGCTATTTCCTCAAAAAAAGTTTTGTATTCGTGTAAAAGATATGGCATAACTAATAGAACTTCCAATTTAACAACTTGATCTGCAAACATTTTATTAAAATTGAAGGCAGCGGAGGTGCAGTGATGAAATTTTTTATAGACACGGCGAACGTTGAAGAGATCAGGAAGGGGATTGCAATGGGACTCGTCGACGGCGTGACAACAAACCCGTCACTCCTCTCGAAAGAGAAAAAGGACCCCGATGCCGTCATAAAGGAGATACTCTCTGTGGTTGACGGCCCTGTCAACCTCGAGGTCATCGCGACAGACGCGAAAGGCATGTGTGAGGAGGCGCGGAAACTCGCCACCCTGGGACCCAACGCCGTCATCAAGATCCCCATGACCGAAGAGGGGATCAAGGCAGTAAGAACACTCTCACGGGAAGGGATCAAGACGAATGTGACCCTTATCTTCCAGCCCGTCCAGGCGCTCATTGCCGCGAAGGCAGGCGCCAGTTATGTGAGCCCCTTTATCGGAAGGCTTGATGACATATCGGAGAGAGGGATGGGGATCATCGAAGAGATCTGCCTGATCTTTTCCAATTACGGCTTCGAGGCAGAGATCATCGTTGCAAGCATCAGGAATCCGGTTCACGTCCTCGAAGCGGCGCTCCTCGGCGCAGACATCGCGACGATACCCTTCAACGTCCTGAAGCAGTTGATGAACCACCCTTTGACGGATATCGGCATCGAACGGTTCCTGAAAGACTGGCAATCCATTAAGAAATAAAGAGGGTGAGAAGGTAAGAGGGTGAGAAGGTGAAAAGAGCAGAAAAAACATCTGATCTTCTGCTCTTCTTAACTTCTTGTCTTCTATAGATTTTTACGATTGTCCAGTGAGCTTTTGATCGTCAGCAGATCGATATAGACGATATCCCCGCCAACGGGAACGCCTGATGCGATCCTCGTGATCTTCACGTCGAGAGGCTTGAGCATCTCGCCGATGTAGTGGGCCGTTGTATTCCCCTCAATATTGGGGTTCGTGGCTATAATGACCTCTTTAATGTCTTCTTTTTCTATCCTTTCTCTCAATTCCTTGATCCTGATCTCGTCAGGGCCGATCCCCTCGATAGGGTTTATGACGCCATGAAGGATATGGTAGCGGAAATAGCCCGGATAGGACGATTCAATGACCATCATGTGTGAAGACTCCTCCACCACGCAGACCGTCGATCTGCTCCTCCTCGCGTCCCTGCATACCTCACATGGGTCAGTATCGGTAATATTGAAGCAGATACTGCAGAGCCGTATCTTCTCCTTGATATCGATAAGACTCGTCGAAAGCTCCGTTATGTAACTGTCCCTGGCATTTAAAAGGAAAAAGGCAAGCCGTGTGGCAGTCTTCCTGCCGATGCCGGGGAGTTTTGTAAGGTTTTCGATCAACCTTTCTATCGGCGCAGGATAAAACACACTTACATCCCGAAAGGCATCTGCATGCCGCCGGTTACCTTTGCCATCTCTTCCTGCAGCATCTCCCGTGATTTATTGAGACCCTCATTGATTGCCGCCA
>JAQTNJ010000222.1 GCA_028713955.1 Syntrophorhabdaceae bacterium | reverse complement strand
ATAGATACGCTTACAGAGGTTGCGGAACTGACCAACATCCCCAGGAGTGCTATCGGAGGTTTTGTCGGATTCTATACGATGTTCAAGACAAACCCGCGGGCGCCCTTTATCGTTCGTGTCTGTAAATCAGGACCCTGTCATGTGATGGGTGCACGGACAATCTTTGACCATATCGAAAAATATCTGGGGATAAAACCCGGCGAAGCAACGTCTGACGGATTGTTTTACCTCGAAAAGTGTGAATGCCTCGGTGTCTGCTCCGTTGCCCCTGCAATGATGATCAACTACGATATCCACGGCAATCTCACCCAGAAAAAAATAAAGGAGATCTTTGACGGCTACCGGTCCAAAAAGCCCATCTTCGGTGAAGAATGCGGCCCCGAGGTAGAGGGGAAGGCATGCATTATCAATGACAACCGTCAGACGAAAAGACTTCTCGAAAAGGTCGGGAAGATAGATCCCCTGAATAATAATAGCTACGTTGAAAACGGCGGTTCCAGGGCGATCAAGAAGGCGATCAGGGAATACACATCCGAAGAGGTTATCAATATCATAAAAGATTCCGGTCTGAGAGGAAGAGGGGGTGCAGGTTTTCCCACAGGTCTTAAATTGTCCTTCATGCCAAAGGGCGGTATACAAAAATATATTATTTGTAATGCCGATGAAGGAGAGCCGGGCACCTATAAAGACAGGATACTCATGGAAGAGAACCCTTGCATGATCCTTGAGGGGATGCTCATATGCGCGTATGCGACAGGCGCAACCGTTGGTTACATCTATGTGAGGGGGGAGTTCAGGCGTGCAATTGAACGGCTTCAAAAGGCGATAGATCAGGCCCGGGAAAGACGCATGCTGGGAAAACACATCGCAGGCCCTACCCTTAATTTCGATGTCTTCATCAAGGAAGGCGGCGGCGCTTACGTGTGCGGCGAAGAATCATCGCTGATCAACTCAATGGAAGGAAGAAGGGGCTATCCGAGGTTCAGGCCGCCGTTCCCGGCAGGTTCCGGCTTCATGAATTTGCCGTCAAACGTCAACAACGTTGAGACATATGCGTCAATACCGATGATAATCGAGCACGGCGCTGACTGGTATAGGTCTGTTGGAACGGAGAAATGTCCGGGAACGAAGCTCTACTGTCTGTCAGGCAAGATGAAAAGGGTCGGGCTCGTTGAACTCCCCATGGGAACAACTCTCCGCGAGATCATCGATGTCTATGGGAAAGGGATCAGGAAAGGCAAGTCCTTTAAGTTTGCACAGGTTGGAGGCACTGCAGGCGGGATTCTGGGAAGCGACCTCCTCGACCTTCCCCTCGATATAGACCATACAATGCAGGCCGGTGTCACACTCGGTTCCGGTGTTGTCCTTGTCTGTGATGAGGATACCTGTGCCGTTGATTTTCTCCTCAATATCCTCAGTTTCTTTGAACACGAGTCATGCGGTCAATGTGTTCCCTGCAGGGTTGGGACATCGCACCTCCATTACCTTGCAAAGAAATTTGCCATGAGGGAAGCGGTCCCAAAAGATATAGATGCGATGATAGACAAGGCTCAATTGATGAAAAAGGCTTCACTGTGTGCCCTTGGGCAATCACCTGTATTACCGATAACCACGATTCTGAAATATTTCAGGGACGAGTTTGTGCGGCACTGCGATCCCGGCTACACGTGCCCTGAATGTGACAGGACCATAAAGAGGTTTTACAGGTAGGCATAGATAACTATATTTTAATAATTACAAGGAGGAACAATGTCCCATAAACCAGTAGAAGTTGTTCAATTGGCAGGAGACGCAGGTAAGTACAAGGCAAACCTGACACCAGGCAACTACCTTGTCAGGGCATTCATGGCAGGGCTTTTTATCGCCGTCGGAGGGGCGCTTGCTACGGTCTGCTCGACGGGGACAACGGTGCCGGGCATCAAGTCACTTATCGCAGGCACAGTTTTCCCTGTAGGCTTGATCGCGATAGTTCTCACCGGCATGTCACTTTTTACCGGCGATACGATGCTTATCCCCATGGCCGTTTTCCAGAAAAAGACCACCTGGGGAAGAGTGCTTAATGCATGGTGCTGGGTCTACATCGGAAACTTTATCGGATCTATTTTCTGGGCATACCTGATGTCAGTCGGGCCATTCAGTAAGGGAGGCGGCCCGGAACTTACCGCTTTCGGACAGAATGCGATAGCCATCGCTGAAGCGAAGGTACTCCCATATATGGCGAATGGCTCTGCCGGATTATGGTCCGCATTCATGAAGGCAATAGGGTGTAACCTCCTGGTGAACTTAGCCATTTTACTTGCCATTTCATCGAAAAACATGATCGGCAAATTCTTCGGCATCTGGTTCCCCATTATGGCATTCGTTTCCTCCGGATTTGAGCACAGCGTTGCCAACATGTATTTTATCCCTACGGGTATCATACTGGGTGCAAACGTCACCTGGGGTCAGTTCATCGGTTGGAACCTCATCCCGGTTACGATCGGCAATATCATCGGGGGATTTATCTTCATCGGGGCAGTATATTACTGGTCTTTCAAGAAAGAGCTTTCTTCCATGTCACCTACGTAACGGCGATACGTTGATACAAAAAACCCCGGCTTGAACAAAGCCGGGGTTTTTATTTGCCATGACCGGGTTTATATGTATTTGCCGGAGATATAATCGCTTAACTGCTCGATGAGCTTCTCCTGCTCGGAAATAAGCGACTTCACGACATCACCGACAGAGACGATCCCGACAAACTTATCTTTATCGAACACAGGCAGGTGCCGAATGTGTTTGCCGGTGATGAGCACCATGCATTCCTCGACGGTATTTTCCGGTTTGACGCTGAACATGTTGGATGTCATGATCTCTTTTACGAGCGTATCTTTTGATGCCTTCCCTTTCAGAATGACCTTCCTTGCATAATCGCGCTCAGAGATAATGCCAACCACTTTCCCTGCATCCATGACCATTAAGGCGCCGATCTCTTTTTCGCCCATAATTTTGAGGGCATCGAATACGGTTGCCGTGGGCGCCACAAACCAGAGCTCGCTCTTTTTCGATTTCAACATGTCCTTAACTGTTTTCATCTATTTCCTCCATCCGGGAAAATTATAACACTTGTGAGCACTAATCGGTGTTTTCTATACATGAAAGAATACACGAAAACAGGTTTTGTTTGCAAGAACAATCTTGTCGTAATTATGCCCGGCAATATCCGTTATTTTTCGTCGCAGAGGTTGTTACTTCAGGGGGTGATATGAAGATAGCTGCTTCGCAAACTTCGTCTGTAACAGTTTGTCAACGTTGCCAATGGCATGTTCAAGGGTGCTGTCGAAATCGATTGACCCGAGCGACGTGACCTGCCTGCCGGCGGCCTTGTCGGCCACACCCGTATATTGCCGTGTCGTCAGCATGTTTTCAATAAGGCCCAGGACCGGAAGATGAAGTTCCTGTAAAACAGCAAGTTCTCTTTTTGCTACCTCTATGGCAAGCCTTGACGGGGTAGTTACGAGGATAAATTCCATTCGCCTGATAAGCCGTATCACATCGAGAGTTGTGTCTGCCATGCCGGGCGGCATATCGATGATGAGAAAATCCAGTTCACCCCAGAGGGTTACTGCAAGGAGTTCAATGATGGCGTTGGAGATCTCTTTGCCCCGCAGTGGTGCCGGGTTGTTACCGGTAAAATAGATGATCGACATGAACCGGATACCGCTCACATCCGGCGGTATGAGCCCCTTGTCCTCTTCCGGGAAGAGACCTTCAACGCCGAGTATGATGTGAGCGGATGGTCCCCCGAAATCAAGGTCTAAAAGGCCTGTCCTGTACCCATTTTTTGCGAGCGTAAGGGCCAGGACTGATGCAACAGAGCTCTTGCCGGTCCCCCCTTTACCACCGGATACGGCGATGATCCTCTTTATATCCTGAAGCCGTTTATCTATAATATGCAGCCTCGGGTCCATCAGCGCTCGCCCTCTATGGTCTTTATCCAGACCCCCCGCCCTTTTACGATCTCGAAGTCAGGACTCGAACATTCAGGACACCGGATATACACATGGGCGATCTCGGGGATGAAGTGTATGGCCTCTGCTTCATCTTCTCCCAGCCTGCAGCCTGCGTCACCAAAGCTCCAGATTTTACCGCAGACCTCGCAGCGGAGGATATTTTTTTCAATTGCAATCCTGATGGCTTTGCTTTCCAGAGAAAGCTCGTAGGTCTTCATAACGTTTTCGAGGGCGAACCGGAATATTTCGAGGTCAATCTGTTGCAACTCACCGACCATCACATCCACCTTTGTGACCTTGCGTATGTTATTCAACCTGATTTCGTCAACAACGGTGGTGATGACCGATTCCGCAAGCGCCCACTCATGCATGGTATACTCCTGATAGAGAATCTGTGCGAAATATATAGCAGATAAAGACCTGATTGGGAATACAAAAATATCCGGCGGCTGTCAGACGATCTACCCAGTGATTTTCCCCGCCTGAAGTGGTATCATAATATCAGGGAATATCGATATGGGACTTGTTCATGTAGCTGACGCTCCCGCGAAGCTTATTATGGTAGGGGGCAAGGGCGGTGTAGGCAAAACAACCTGCGCATCCGCTATTGCCCTGAACATTGCCATGGAAGGGAAGAAGGTCCTTATCATTTCCAGCGATCCGACACCTTCATTGTCAGACATCTTTGATACCGCTGTTGGAGATCAGGAAAGGAGGGTACATGATCAATATGAACTGTACGGTCTTGAGGTCTCCTCCGAGATCGTTCTTAAACGGTGGAAGGACAGGTTTGGCCCGGAGATCTACGAGGTGGTCTCCTCCTTTGCCAGTGTCGATTACGATTTCGTCGATTACATCGGAACAGCGCCGGGCATAGAAGAGGAATACATGCTGAATTTCATCATGGAGCTCGTCGAGGGTAATACCTACGATGTTGTTGTATGGGACACGGCTCCTGCAGGACATACGCTGAGACTTTTAAAGCTGCCCGAGCTTTTTCTCGCCCACATGGAGGCAGCAACGAAGTTTTATATGAACATCTACAGCCATTTTGAAAAACTGAAGAACACGCTGAAGCTCAGTGATGCAAAGAGGACGTTACTGGAGATCATCGCAAGCTGGGAGGCTCTGGCAGAGCGCATCGTAGCCTTCATACGGAACAGGGAGGCGGTGAAGTATCTTGTAGTGACCATACCGGAGGCCCTCGGTGTGAGATTGACGGAGAGGATGATAA
>JAQTNJ010000221.1 GCA_028713955.1 Syntrophorhabdaceae bacterium | reverse complement strand
ATCTATAAAATGGATTATGGTCATTTTATAAGGCATCACCAGAAAAAGAAGGCAGACTTAACGATTTCTGCCATAGAGGTCGATATCGCAGAGGCCTCACGGTTTGGTGTTATTGAGGTGGATAGTGACGGACGGGTTTGCGGGTTTGAGGAGAAACCGGAACACCCCAGGCCAATACCGGGAAAACCGGACAAGGCATTCATTTCAATGGGTGTCTATATCTTCAGCAGGGACGTGCTGATCGATGTTTTGAATGACGATGCCCGCCGTGATACCTCCCATGATTTTGGAAGGGATATCGTGCCCTATATGTATCCCCAGCGCAGGGTATATGTGTACAGGTTCGGTACGGGCAAGAACAAAGACGCGACATACTGGAGAGATATAGGCACAATAGACGCATACTGGCAGGCGAATATGGATCTCGCATCAGTGAGCCCTGTTTTTAACCTTTACGACAGAAAATGGCCGATACGGACCTATGAAGGACAATACCCGCCTGCAAAAACAGTCTTTGCCGATGAAGAGAAGGGCAGGGCGGGAAAGGCATTGGATTCCATCATATGCAGCGGGGTTATTATCAGCGGCGGCAAGGTAATAAAATCCGTTCTTTCTCCCGGTGTTCGCATAAACAGCTATTCTGAAGTGAGCGAGTCCATACTCTTCCATGATGTTGTTGTCGGAATGCGCGCCCGGGTGAAGAAGGCCATCATTGACAAAGGCGTCAGGGTGCCCGACGGAATGAAGATCGGTTATGATCTTGATAAGGACAGGAAACGTTTTTATGTCTCCGAGGATGGGATTGTCGTGATACCCAAGGGGGAAATACTGTAGTCAAGCTCATAGCTGACAGCAAATCGTATACTGTAGTTCGTATATCGAGGTTCTAAGGAAAGCGTTCGGTGTTCGGCGAAAAATACCGTTTTAGTTCATGGTTGACAGCAAATACTAAATCCTCTAAGCACTAAACAAATTCGAATGTTCAAAATCCAAATCAGTTGTATAGAATAAACGTGTCATTGCGAGCCCGCAGGGCGTGGCAATCCCACTAATGAGATCGCCACGTCGCTCCGCTCCTCGCGATGACGATGGGACGGGAAATCCTCGCGATGACGATGGGACGGGAAATCCTCGCGATGACGATGGGACGGGAAATCCTCGCGATGACAGTTTTGAACATTCGATATTCAGATTTTGAAATTGTTTCGGATTTCGATATTAGGATTTAGTGCTTGGTTTTACTATAAGCTATTTCTCCCGGCTGAGCATATAGCTGGTAAGTGTCAGGAGGGCTTCTTTATATCTTGACTCCGGAAAAGACTTTAAATGGCTTTTTGCGCTTTTCGTATAATTTTCAGCAGTCGAGAGGGTGTAGTCGATCCCGTTATATTTTTCGATGATCTTCCTTACCCGCGCAAAATCCTTTGCAGTAATGCGAGGTTTGTCAATGACCTTCATGAGGTACGACTTCTCTTCATCGGTGGCGGACCTCAGTGCGTGGATCAGGGGGAGGGTCACCTTGCCTTCCTGCAGATCCGTTCCTACACGTTTGCCGAGGACATTGTCAAAGGATGTATAATCGAGGATATCATCCATGAGCTGAAAGGCCATACCGAGGTTGTAACCGAAATTGCTCATGTCCTTTCTTTTCTGCTGTGTACATCTTCCGAGGATCGCTCCGATCTCACAGGCTGCAGCAAAGAGCACGGCGGTTTTATTGCCGATTATCTGAAAGTATTCTTTCTCTGTGGTATCAATATCCGCTGTCTTTACGATTTCGAGGATCTCCCCTTCAGACAGGGCAGTTGTCGCTGCCGATATGATCTGGAGGATCGTGTCATTCCCCTCACGGGCCATGAGTTCAAAAGATTTTGAGTAGAGGAAATCGCCGACAAGCACGCTCGGTTCATTCCCCCATACCGTGTTGACCGTGGAGAAGCCTCTCCTGGTCTTTGCGTTGTCCACCACATCATCGTGCAAAAGTGTCGCCGTGTGTATGAATTCTATGATAGCTGCATAGGGTATGTGTTTTTCTCCTTTGTAGCCGCAGAGCTTGGCGCTCAGTATAACGAGAATAGGCCTGACCCTTTTGCCGCCTGATTGAATGATATAATTGACGATCTCTTTGATGATATCGATCTTTGTCGTAATCAGCCTGTCAATCGATGTTTCAAGCTTTTTAAGATCTTTTTCGATTACATCCGTAATAGCTGCCATGTCAGTTCCTTAAAAGATAGTAATCTTTCACTTCTTCCGTATAATGTCCGTTTTCATAAATATAGAGAGGCGGTTCTATGGTCATTCCGACCCCGCCTTCCTTGATGAATTCGGCAAGGAAAAGGTTTGAAGGTTCATTTTTTTTTGGGTGGATGAACCGTATCCTTTTTGGCTCAAGCTGATTCGATCTGGCGCTGTCTATGACTTCTCCGAGCCTTTTTGACGGGTATATGACATAGAGCCTGCCTTTCTTGAAAAGCAAAGCCGATGATGATGAAAGGAGAGCGGTAAGATCAAGATAAGACTCGTAACGGGCAATACGGCGGGAATCCCCGGGACTCTTTCTTCCGGTTTTTGCTTTCGTATATGGTGGATTGGACAGGACAACGTGGAAGGGTCTTCTTTTAAGCTCCCTGACAAGGGAACCGATGTCTCCCATTAAAAACAGGACATTGTCGCAATGGTTTATTTCCTTATTTTTTAGCGCCGCGTCAAAGAGCTGCTCCTGGATCTCCACGCCCACCATTTCATTACTGCGACCTTTTTTTGTCATATAGATAGGTATGATACCACAACCGGTCCCAATATCCAATAATCTTTCATTTTTTTTGAGAGTGACGAAATTCGCAAGAAGAATGGCATCCATGGAAAACCTGTACCCGTCTTTTTTCTGAATAAATTTTAGTTTTTCTTCACAGAGGAGGTCTAAAGTTTCGTCGTCGGACGTCTTCATACCGAATTGCCTTCATTCATATAGCTTCGTTACCTTCGTCGTCATCTCCTCGACGTACCAAATGTACGTCTCCGTCGCCTCCTCCTCGTCGCCTCGCTCTATTTTTGAATGCAACCCGGTTTTTTATTATGCATATTTGTAAAATACGAGGCCTGTAAGTATCTTTGGATAGAAGAATGTCGATTTCGGGGGCATGTAAAGACCGTTTTCCGCTATGCTTTTTACTTCATCAACCGTTGTGGAAGGAAGGAAGAGAGCAAGGTCGACAGACCCATTTTGTACAAGGTCGACGGATTCATAGTGATCCTGCGTGAACGAGATCTCTTCATCGTCGATCCCGATGAGTTTTTTCAGGATATCGTTGTGGAGTATGTTGACTCTCAATTTTTTCAATACATCGTGGACACCCTTGTCTGTGATGACCGGCACTACTTCAGTTAGTTGATATATATGTGCAGGGTCTTCACGGGAATAGAGCAGGAATGACGGTTTTACTGATCCGTTGATCATGGGGAAGAGGACCCTCAGTGTGTTTTTGTCGGTGTAGTCGTGCTTCTTGATCTCAATGAAACCTTCCATGGAACTCAACACATTCCGGAGGTTCTTCTTTTTTGCAAACTGAATAATTCTGTGATAAGGCAGGATGACGATTCCTGGCGAATACATGTTGGTCAGATAAAGCGGTATATAGGGTATATTGAGCCTGTAGGAGACGTCCAGCCTGTGGTGCCCGTCTGCTATGTATATCTTTTTCCGATCCATTATTGACGTAAGGTGCCTGATATCTTCCACACCCTTCATCCTGTAAAACCTGTTTCTGATAGACTGTTCATCAACAAAATCGTAGACCTTTTCTTTCTGTGAGGAAACGAGGACGTTTTCGATCTCCTTATCCCTGTCTTCATAAAGTCCGAAGATGAGACTTGTAAAGGTTTTCAGGGTGTTTATCAATTGCTCCCTGTCGGCCTTTGCCTTTTTTCTTGTCTCTTCGTGTGTGAGTATCCGGTCCTTGTCAAGTTTATGGAGTGCTATGAATCCTCTTCTGAGATAGGCCTTATCCTCTATGGAGAATTCCTGTTCATAAACGTAGACCGTTTCCTTGTCTTCCTCGCGCAGTATGCCGTCCTTCATCCATTCTTCCATGGTCTCCCTGGCAGTATTATATTTGTCCATGGAAGGGGTTGACATTGGCAACTCCAGCCGGATGGCATTCAAACCGTCCCTCTCGTAGTAGGCCCTTATATTGGTAACGACATCATAGGGAGGGCATACGCAAAGAGCGATATCATTAACCCTCTCTTTGTTATACAGTATACCTTTGAATGGTTTTGTCAGCGACTGGGACATCTCAAATGTGTTAACACAGGGGATGCAGAATGTCAAAATCTTTCAGAAGGAGTAAAGACTATAATACGGTATGAATGTCTTGACATGTCATGAGCAGTTATGTTTTAAATAAACAGATTGCCGAGGTAGCTCAGTCGGTAGAGCAGGGGACTGAAAATCCCCGTGTCAGCGGTTCAATTCCGTTCCTCGGCATTTCTTTTTGTCCTGGTTTACAACCTTCCGCAAAAGATACCTTTAGAACGGCCTTGATCGTTGAGGCATTACAACGGCACAGCCTGAAATCCCTGATAAACAAAAGTTCACAGCCATTACCTCCGGAGAGAGATCACATTTTCGGAATCGCTGCGCCCATTTTGTGCCTGTTAAATTTGTTCTTCTGCTTCGCGATGGAGTTTTTCAATAGTCATAGCATCTACCATGTTTCTTACTGCCGTTCTCCTCAGGTCATGGAAGCGCTTTACCCGTTTGATGAATCTCTCACTTCCGCAATGCTCTGGGGATCACCAGGCAACGTTTTACCGGTGGAAGAAGAAATGCGGCGGATGGGGACAAACGAGCTAAGAAGATTACGGCAACTTGAGGAGGAGAACAGAAGGCTCAAACAGATGGTGACAGACCTCTCACTGGATAAGCACATGCTTCATGAGGATATATGTGCCCCTTAAGGTCTGAAAGATGGAAGGTGAACCACAAAAGGGTACACCGTCTGTACCATCTCGAGGGATTGAAGCACACCCGGGGACTACCGGATGTAATCTGCATGGACAACGGCAGAGAGTTCATCTCAAAGGCAATGGACAGGTGGGCATATGATAACAGGGCGGCCGATATCGGGAATAAACGGCTGGTATTGCTCTACGTCGACTGATTGTGGGTCCTGCTTCTCAACGCGTCGATCAGTAGCCGGCTCACCTGTTGATGGTGTTCCAGGATATCGTATTTTGTATCTTTCAGGAGCCAGCGGCTCACCATGTGTTCAAGAATG
>JAQTNJ010000220.1 GCA_028713955.1 Syntrophorhabdaceae bacterium | reverse complement strand
TCCTTGTAACGGCCGGCTCAGCCCAAACGTATAAACCTGAATATAAGATGAGCATTGTCGTGGGTCCTGCGGGGCCGTGGGGCGAAGGCGCTGCACGGTTCGCTGAAGCCGTCAGGAAATATACCGATGGCCGGATCAATATCAAGCCCTACTACAGCGGGCAGCTCTTTGCAGGAAAACAGACGAACGAATTTCTCCTCATGAAACAGGGCGTCATCGACTTCGCGCTCGGATCAACGATAAACTGGTCAACAACGGTGAAGGAGCTCAACATCTTCTCGATGCCTTTCTTCTTCCCTGATTACAAAGCCCTCGACGCCGTTGAGAACGGAGAGGTCGGGAAACGTCTCTTCAAGATCATTGAGGAGAAAGGCGTTGTCGGCCTCGGCTGGGCTGAAAACGGCTACAGGGAGCTGACAAACAGTAAAAGGGCCGTGAAGAAACCGGAGGACATGGATGGCCTGAAGGTACGGGTTGTCGGTTCACCGATCTTCATCGATACCTTCAAGGCTATGGGCGCAAATCCCGTCTCTATGAACTGGGGCGAGGCGCTCTCTGCGTTCCAGCAGGGAACTGTTGACGGCCAGGAAAACCCTGTCGTCTCCGTCATCATCCCCAACAAGCTCTGGCAGGTCCACAAATACGCAACGATCTGGCATTATGCGATTGACCCGCTTATCCTGGGCGTAAGCAAAGAGGTATGGGACGGGTTCTCCGCACAGGACAAGGAGGCGATCAAAAAGGCCGCTGATGAGACCGTTAAATGGCAGAAGAAGGGTGCCCGGGCGGGACTGGAAGGCAGCATGGAGACCCTCGACACCCTCAGGAAAAACGGTATGGATGTCACCGTCCTTACTCCCAAGCAGGTAAAGGTCTTCAAAGGCAAAACAAAATCAGTACATGACAAGTGGGCGAAAGATATAGGAACAGAGCTCGTCGTCATGGCAGAGAAGGACATCCAGAAGGCGATGAAAGGGGCAGCGAAACCGGCGCCAAAGGCAAAGACTCCAAAAAAATAACAGTCAATGCTAAAAAAGATATATGAACATTTCGAGGAGGCAACCTGCGTTGTCCTCCTCGTTATTATGTCCGGGCTGGCCTTTGTTAACGTCATCACGCGGTACTTCATACAGTACTCCTTCGCATTTACCGAAGAGGTCGAGGTCGCGTGCCTCGTATGGCTCACCATGCTTGGCGCGGCTGCAGGGTTCAGGAGAAAGATACACCTTGGCTTTGATCTTCTCGCCCTCCGTTTCCCCAACCTTGGAAAAAATATCCTCTTTCCCTTTGCATCGGTCCTGACGATATTCACCGTCTCCATGCTCATCTGGTTCAGCTTTATTCAGATAAAGTTTGAGATCGAGTTGAATACGATGACAGAGGCCCTGAACATCCCGCAGTGGCTCTATACCCTTGCCATCCCGGTCGGCGGAATCCTCATCATACTTCGCATCATCGAAGCAGCCTGGAAGGAACTGAAAGAGGGGAATGATTAATGGAACCGGTCATCATCTTTTTTTCTCTTTTTCTTGTTCTCCTACTCCTCGGCATCCCCGTTGCCACATCCCTCGGCTTTACCGCTGTCGCATTGATCTGGAAATATAACCTCGGAATACAGGTGCTGTCCCCGAATTTTTATGCCAACATAGCAAAGTTCCAGTTGCTTGCCCTGCCTTTTTTTATCCTCGCCGGGCTGATCCTTGACCGCTGCGGGATCTCCAGGCGGCTGATACGTTTTGTCGGCCTCCTGGTGGGACCGATGCCCGGTGGGCTTGCCGTCGTTACGATCATCGTCGGCGTCATCTTTGCAGGTATCTCCGGATCGGGGCCTGCCGACACGGCTGCCCTTGGGACCATCCTGTTCCCTGCGATGGTTGCGATGGGATACGACAAGGGGTATACATCGGCATTGATCGCAAGTTCCGGTTCCCTGGCGATCGTCATCCCGCCGAGCATTGCCTTCATCATCTACGGCGTCATAGCCAGCACCTCTGTCCCGGCGCTCTTTGCCGCAGGCGTCATTCCAGGGATCATTGCGGCCCTTCTCCTTATCATCCCTTCGATCTTTGTGGCAAAGGCCCGCGGGTGGCGGGGGGAACGCTGGGGAACCCCCAAAGAGATCTGGGAGGCATTCAAAGGGGCGATCTGGGGACTTGCCGCGCCGGCAGTTATTCTGGGCGGCATCTATGGCGGTATCTTCACCGCAACAGAGGCTGCGGTTGTTGCCGTCTTTTACGGCCTCTTCCTTGGGTTCGTCGTATACAGGAGCCTGAATTTGCGCATGCTCTACGGGATCTTCAGGGACGCTACCCTCTCGTCGGCGGTCGTCATGTTCATTGTTGCCTTTGCAGGACTTTTCTCCTGGACGGGATCAACGCTCGGCGTCATGGACAGGACCTCTTCCTGCCTCCTGTCGCTGTCATCGAACCCGTTTGTGATCCTCATCCTTGTTAACGTGATCCTCTTCATTGCCGGTATGCTCATGGATGCCATATCCATATACTATATATTCCTCCCCATCCTGCTCCCTCTTATGAAACATTTCCAGTGGGACCCTGTATGGTTCGGCGTGGTCATGACGATGAACCTCGCCATCGGGCAGGTAACCCCGCCGGTGGCCGTCAACCTCTATGTTATCGCGAATATCGCGGATATCTCCCTTGAAAGGATCTCACGATCGATTGCGCCGTTCATCGCCATCATGTTCGTAGCGCTTCTTATTACGATGCTCTTCCCATCACTCTCCACATATCTGCCCACCCTGTTCGGGCTGAAATAGCCGTTCAACAGATCCGAATGCAGGCCCTAAGGCGTTAGGCGTGAGGGAAAGGCAGCAGAGAGCAGAGGGCAGAGGGCTGAGAGCAGAGGGTGAGAAGTCGGATGCTGGATACTCGATGCTTGTCGCTCGTTACTAGAGCATAGCGCATGGCGCATAGCGAACACCTTTGAGGCGTAAGGGAATACCTGTTCAACGTTCAATGTTCTACGTTCAAACCTTATTGTCATCGCGAGGCGAAGCCGTGGCGATCTCAAAAGATGGGATTGCCACGCCCTGCGGGCTCGCAATGACCCCCTATGTCATCCATCTTTTTGCTTCTTACTATTCACTATCGACTATCGACCGCCTTTATACTATCGACTGATTTTATGCTATTCACTATCGACTGTCTCTATGATTTACCGGTTTATTTAAATGTTCGTCCCTTTCTTTTCCGCGTGGGGTTCGGGACAAAGAGGTCGATGATATCGTCGACGGTGATGACGCCGCTGAGTGCATCGTGCTCATCCAGCACGGGGATTGCAATAAAATCGTATTTCGAAATAAGCTCCGCCACTTCTTTTCTGTTCGCATCAAGGTAGACATATTTCACATTATGGGTCATCAAATCACCGAGCCTCGCATCCAGGGGACTTGTTAAAAGCCTTCTCAGGGAAACGATACCAAGAAGATGGTCGTCTGTATCGACCACATATATATAGTATATGAACTCTACATCCGGTACGAGAAGTCTCATGTTGGCAAGTGTTTCGTCCACCGTCGTATCGGGCAGAAAATCCAGAAATTCACTGGTCATGAGACCACCTGCCGTATCATCTTCATAGCTCAGGAGATCTTTTACTTCCTCGGCCTCCTCTTTTTCCATGAGGGAGAGGAGCTCTTCCGAGGTCTCTTCAGACATATCGCCCAGAATGTCAGCCGCTTCATCGGGGGGCATCTCCTCGAGGATATCGGAGATCGTCTCCTTGTCCATCTCTTTTAAGAGTTTTTCCCGCACCTCGGTAGAGACCTCGTGGAGGGCTTCCCCGGCCAGTTCTTCGTCGACCGATGAAAGGATCTCGGTTCCCTGTTCCGGATGAATCTCTGTCAGGATCTGTGCAAGGTCAGAGGGGTGGAGTTTCCCCAACTGCTTCCTCGCCACGTTTAATGTCAGATTTCTCAGATCAGGATCTATGGTCTGTAGAAAGTTCCAGCTGATGATATTCTCTTTGATAGGTTTATTAAAGAACACCATGGTATCCTGAAGCAGCCGGCCGCCATCTATCCTTCTCAGGATACCGTTTAGTCCCACGTCTATGCCGAGGACGCAGATGCTCCCGTCAACATCACCGAGCTTTAGATCGTTGACCCTGACAACCTTAGCCCCATTGACATCGAGGATCTGTTTATCAAGGATGTCCTTTTTCACGAGTATGTCGCTGCCGTTATAGGTATAGGGACGATATTCTTCGTCTGTGGTGTGGGCTGTGATAACAAACCTGTTAAAAAGGTTAAGGTGTTCAACGGAAAATTCAAGAAATCTTTTTTTGTCTTTGATAATAAGTCTTGTAACGCTCGGGAACTTGATTCCCGGTACAATAACGAGATCCCAGAGGCTGCCAACCTTCCTGCCGTACTGATTGATGACATCCTTCTTCAGTATTTCGCTTAAATAGACGTCTGTTATAAAGGTCATAAGGTCATTGTAGCACCAAGAATGTGTGATGACAATCTTTAAAATCAGCGGATTAAGGCAGTGAATAGTGAACAGTGAATAGTGGACAGCGAGAAACAAAGAATCGAAGAAACGGTCCGGCAGAACCTTTCCTTAAGCGAGCCGGGTATCAGCTTGCGGGTGATGTGGAGGGGACGATCCCGTCAAGTAGGGACAAGCTGTGAGCCCAATTAATTTTGTAGCCCGTTCTCGGGCGAGAGGGGGAGGCTCCGCGAGCTTTGCTTGTGGAGGGGGCGACGTGAGCCCAGTTCAGATGACATTCATGATGATCTTTTCTAAGGCGTCACAATTGAGCCAGTCTTCGCCGAGCCTCAGCGATACATTAGTCCCCCTCGGATGCCAGACGCGGGGATCATAATCCGTGAATATGGTGATGGTGAAAAGGCCGGAGACGCCTGCGAGGTGCGCCATACCGGAGTCGTTGGAAACAAAGATGCCGCCTGTTTCAAAGAAGCTCTTGACATCACTGAGATCGTCAATGGATATCGTCTCCGGTATATCTACCCGTAAACCGGCAGGGCTCATCATGCGCGCCTGAACGCCCTTTGATCGTAGAGACTCATAGAGGGTCACAAAATTTTCCGGTTCCCACTTCTCCTTTTCAAAACCTTTTTCCGGGTACAGGATAACCCGTGGTGATTTTTGCCATAGTATCTCTTTTTTGACAGCCTCTATGCTGAATTGCGCGAGCTGTGCAAGCTGATACTCCTCAACATGAACGTCTTCATTTTCGTCGTTTGTTGCGCTGACCCCTGACCGATGACCCCTGACCTCTTTCTCAGGGTACATGTCGCTGAAGATCATCGGGTCGAGGGAGATC
>JAQTNJ010000219.1 GCA_028713955.1 Syntrophorhabdaceae bacterium | reverse complement strand
ATGTGTAGCACCTGGCCGAACATACTGCTAAACTTATTCATGGGAGCCCCCTCAGGTTTATTTGGTTGTCGCGAATTAAGTTTACCTGTTCGGGGTTCCCCCTTCAAACTTATTTTGGACAGATGTGAGGCAGCACCCTATACCAATAGTAATGTGTTCGAGCCTCACGGAAAAAGGTTCAGAGACAGCCATGAAGGCTATGGAATACGGCGCTGTTGACATTATTCAGAAACCCCGTCTTGGCGTGAAGCAGTATTTAGAAGAGACAAAGGTCATAATCTGCGATGCGGTGAGGGCAGCAGGGGGCGCACGGGTCAAAAGAGTGACGCCAGATATGAAGAATGTTGCACCGAAGCTGAGCGCCGATGCCGTCCTGGAAAAACCTAGTTCCAGGGCGATGATCCAGACAACTGAAAAGATCATTGTTGCCGGCGCCTCAACGGGAGGCACAGAAGCATTGAAGGATTTCCTTGAAGTAATGCCGCTTGATATGCCCGGCATGGTCATCGTCCAGCATATGCCCGAACATTTTACCGCTGCCTTTGCAAAACGGCTTGACGGTATCTGCCGGATTTCGGTAAAAGAGGCTGAAAATGATGATACAGTGGTTCGCGGGCGTGCCCTCATTGCCCCAGGCAACAAGCATACGCTGCTCAAAAGAAGCGGGGCCCGGTATTATGTAGAGGTAAAGGACGGTCCCCTTGTTTGCAGGCACAGACCTTCGGTTGACGTGCTCTTCAGATCTGCCGCGCGGTATGCCGGAAAAAATGCAGTAGGCGTTATCATGACCGGAATGGGCGATGACGGGGCGAAGGGGATGTTTGAGATGAAACAGGCCGGGGCATATACTGTTGCCCAGGATGAGGCATCCTGCGTTGTCTTCGGCATGCCGAAAGAGGCTATCAAACTCGGTGCTGTTGATACCGTAATGCCCCTTAATAATATCGCCGGCGTGGTCCTGAGGGAATCGAATAAATAATAGTACAGCTTACAGCTCATAGCCGACAGCTCACAGTCATTAGCAAGATCAACAAAGAGTAGGCAGTATGCAGTAGGCACCGGAAGACAGCTCATAGTAAACCAGATGCTGGATACTCGATGCTTGATACCGGCAATAACCACGTCGCTTTGCCCCTCTGATGATAATACATTTTGAACATTTAATATTTGGATTTCGATATTGTTTAGGATTTGGTGCTTAGTATTTAGGATTTGCCATGAGCTCTCAGCCATCAGCCCAAATCTGCTTTCTCTGCTTAATTAAAAATTGAATCGTGCGATAACTATTTTGTGCCGGATTTATGAATAGATATGGAATAAAAAGTGCTTAACTGCAGTATATCCAGGGGGATAAACTACAACAGGGAGGTAGTAAAATGAAAAAGATTTTTATGGTAATGGTGATCGGGATATTTTTTATGGTTTTTACAACCAGCCTTTATGCAGCAGGTACTGCAGCAGAGGCTGAGGCAATGGTGAAGAAAGCGGCAACCTTCCTTAAGGCGCAGGGCAAGGACAAGGCGTTCAAGGAATTTACCGAGGGCACCCAGTTTAAAAAAGAAGACCTCTATATCTTTGTCATTGATGTAAACGGTATGACACTCGCTCACGGTGGCAACCCCAGGCTTGTCGGAAAAGACATGAGCGGGCTGAAGGATGCGGATGGAAAATTGTTCATCAAGGAAATGGCGGACGCCGCCAAGGCAAAGGGAAGCGGCTGGGCTGACTACAAATGGACGAACCCTACTACAAAAAAGATCGATAACAAATCCACATATTTCCAGAAAATGGATAACATGGTTATAGGTTGTGGCATTTATAAGAAGTAACAGGCCGGGAGCGACTGCGCAACTTTCTTCAACGCAGTTGCTCCTGTTCACTCAACGGTATACAGGGAGGTTTTATGAAAGGGTACCTTACAAACTTAAAGATGTCGAAAAAACTGCTCCTGTCTCCCCTCTGCGTTATGTTCTTCCTTATTATTTTTGGTATTGTGTCTTACATGGGGAACGTAAACCAGAAATCTGCCATAAACGACATCTTTAATAACAGATTCAAGGGATATCAGATGTCCGCCAGGATCAGCAACGACCTCACAAATGTCCATGCCAACGTCTATAAGGTCATCAGCTGGACAAATGCGAACTATGATGCAAAGAAGGTCAGCGACCTTGGAAAGGAACAATTGGTTGCCATCGACAAGACATCGGAGACCATTAAAACGATTGTTGCTTCAAAAGGTATCACTGCAGAGCAAAAAAAGCTTTATCAAGAGTCACTGAATCAGCTTGCGGAGTATAAAAAACCGGTTCAGGGCGTAATTGATCTCTCCTCCGGTGACCTCAGTACAGCTACCATGTTCATGGGCACATCCGACGACGCATTCCAGATTCTCAACAAGACGCTCCAGGACCTCCTTGCGATGGAGAACAAGCTCAGCAAACAGAGTTATGATTTCTCACATAATAGTTTTATGCGGGTGCTTATCATCTCCATCGCGGTCATGGCCATTGCAATAGCTCTCTCGCTTTTTATCAGCATCTTCATGACGAAGCTGATCTTGAAGCCCATCAGCAACGCCATCGAGGTTATCGAAGACATCTCCCGTGGTGATCTGACAAAACGCATTGACATCAACGCAACCGACGAGATCGGGGAGATGAGCAGGCACTTCAACGTCTTCGTCGATAAGCTGCACGAGACCATCACGCAGGTAGCAAAAAGCAGTAACGATGTATCCTCCGCGGCAACGATGCTCGACAGCGCGGCGGAACAGATGTCGGCAGGCGTCGAGGAGGCTGCTACCCAGGTGAATTCCGTGGCGACAGCCAGTGAAGAGATGTCGACGACATCCTCCGAGATCGCTCAGAACTGTGTCATGGTCGCCAGGAGTTCCGAGAAGGCAAATACCTCGGCAATGAGCGGCGAAGGCATCATCCAGGAGACGATCTCCGTGATGACCCGGATCAACGACAGGGTAAAACAGTCTGCCGGCATCATCAAGAGCCTCGGCACACGGTCGGAGCAGATCGGTGAGGTCGTGGGGCTCATCAACGAGATTGCCGACCAGACCAACCTCCTTGCTTTGAACGCTGCCATTGAGGCGGCACGAGCCGGTGAACACGGCAGGGGTTTTGCCGTTGTCGCCGATGAGGTACGGAAGCTTGCCGAACGGACCACCGGGGCGACGAAGGAGATCGGCGCCACAATTGAGTCCATGCAGTCCGAGACGAAGAACGCCGTTGCCTCCATGAAAGAAGGGGAGAACGAGGTCGAACTGGGCACGCAAGAGGCATCAAAATCAGGAGATGCCCTGAAAGATATCCTGAAGCAGGTGAATACCGTTACCACCGAGATCAACCAGATCGCCGTAGCCTCTGAAGAGCAGACTGCAACAACCAACGAGATCGCGACGAATATCCAGCAGATCTCAGGGGTGATGCAGGATACCGCGAAGAGGATCCAGGAGAATGCAGGCGCCGCCGCACAACTTGCCAACCTCTCAAAGGAGCTGCAGGGCCTGGTAGGACAGTTCAGGGTGTAGATGCAGCGGAGAGCGGAGAGCTAAGAGCGGAGAGCTGAGAGCGGAGAGCTGAGAGCGGAGAGCTGAGAGCGGAGAGCTGAGAGTGGAGAGCGGAAACTGAGTAGGCAGTAAGCAGTAAGCAGCGTAAACCGGCTAATAGCTCATAGCTGACGGCTGATAGCTGAAAGCTGATCGCTGACAGCTCAAGAAATCAGGGAGGAGAGTTGGGCGATAAGATGCTTGATCGATGGCTGGTTCCCGAGGTTATTGAGCAACGTCTCAATTAGTTTCGCGTTTCTTGTTTGTTTCGATAACTGTGTGTGCAGGGTATCTACATCCTTGAGGAGATAATCACGAGTTTCCATGTCAAGGGAGCTGTCGTTGATGAGAACATGCATAATCTCCATGATTACACTATGGCATGTAATCTCGGGTGTGACGTGATGGGCTGCCGTTTGGAGGGGTTCTTCATGAGGTGTCGATACTTCGGCCTGATCACCTGTAGGCTGCATTGCATTCTGCTTCTCTCTGTATTCCCTGTATTCACCGATAATACCCGTTTCTCCACCTTGCTCGGCAAACAGGCACCCCTCGTTGGTGATCATTATACCTATATCGCTTGGACTGCCTTGCGAGAGGAGAACAAAACCTTTCGATTCGAGTAATTGTGCCGCTTCAACAACATTCGTCATTTCGCCGGCCCCCAGAGTTGTTGCAACCTCTTGAAGCGAAAAGAAGATATACGTATGGCCTATTATATTTTCTGTCTCATAATATATTGCTGCAAGTAAAAGTTCTGCTAATTTTATTGTCTCCATCTCTGCCTCGATGTTAATTTTTCTTGCCGACCGTCATTATAGCATGTTTCTGTTGTTCTGTTAAAAGATAACTGAATATGACCGTAAGTCGTAAGTCGTGAGGGGAAACTGCAGCAGAGAGCAGAGAGCAGAGAGCAAAGGGCTGAGGGTCTTTATTGTATTGTCATCGCGAGGAGCGAAGCGACGTGGCGATCTCAGAGTATAATTTGTTGGATGAGATTGCCGCTCCCGCTTAGGCGGGATCGCAATGACAAAACGCCGACGGATTTTGTTCTTACCCCTTACGACTTACGCCTTACGATCCACGGGGTTTATCGCCTCACGCTTTACAGAGTCATTCCTTGACCTCGGCACGGAAGTTGTTATAATCTGCTGAGGCTTCGGCGAGAGACATGGATAAGGAAGGGTACATCAACTGTTTTCAGTGTAAACATTTTTTTATAACATGGGACAAGAAGCACGCAAAGGGCTGTAAGGCCATGGGTTTCAAATCACATGAAATGCCTTCGCTCGTGGTCTATGAGAGTTCGGGCATCCAATGTCTGCGTTACGAAGAAAAAGAGATGATAAGCCGCAGATAACTTCCCTCCCACCTCCCGCCTTTCACCTTTCACTTTTTACGGTGCTTCTCGCCTAACGCCTACGCCTTCCGGGATTTATCGCCTTACTAATTATAACTCACAAATTACGGTTTCTCGCGCCGAACGCCGAACGCATCACGCCGAACGGGTTTTTATATTGCGGTATACGGTAAGCCTTTTTTGCCTGCTATTCACTATTCACTATCGGCTATCGACCGCCTTACAGGGTTGGAATGTCCTGGTCGTCTTTCAATATGTCTTTGACGGATATAAGGAACGATGCGATAAAGCTTGCGATACCCCCGAGGACGAGAAATGTTTTTTGAAACGACCAGGCATTTGATATGGAGGTAACCTCAAACTTTGACAGAAGTATATTTAACGGATCCACAA
>JAQTNJ010000218.1 GCA_028713955.1 Syntrophorhabdaceae bacterium | reverse complement strand
GGACCCCGCATCAGGGAGTGAAAAAAATCAGCCGCAGGGAGGTTATTCAGTCCCTGCGGCTGACGACGATAAAACCGGTTGAAGGTAAATAAGGTTTTACTTTTTTAATGGAAAGTTCGCCGGATCAATAACAAACCAGACATCATTGATCTTGTTTCCGCCGGTGTCACCCGCTTTTTTATCCTGGAACCAGTAGTAAAGCGGGTAGCCCCTGAATGTGGTCTGTTTCTTGCCGTCCTCTCTTGTGATCGTTCCGAAGTCCCCTGCCTTAACCATGGCCGGCGGTGCGACAGACTCACGGTAATAGATGGGCCATTTTTCAAGGCACGGTCCTGCGCAAGCACTTTTACCGGCTGAATCCTTTGTGAACCAATAGAGGGTCATGCCCTTTGCATCGGTGAGGTATTTACCGATACCTTTTTTGTCAGCGACCTTCACCGCATGGTTGTCTGCAAAAGCAACGCCCAGCCATCCTGTAATAACGAAAAGAACCAGTACTGCTAAAACAATCTTTTTCATTGTTCCCTCCTTTTCTGTAATGCAGGCTTGCTGCAAGTCTGTGATGCCATGTTGCAATGTTGTACTTTTATAATTTAAGCATATGCCCGATCACTGTCAATGAGGGTTCCTTAATGTATTGTAATGTCATGCGTTGTGTCGATCATGTCAATCGGCTCATGGTATGAGGATTCCTGTAAAATGCCGAGTCTGTTACCATAAACGCGTCGTAATCAAACCTTCTTATGATCCGAGAGGTTAATCCGGGAAGGATGCCTGGCTTCGGAGAAAATACCATATATTATTGCAGCATATCACATGTGTTCATCTCGTCAACCGGTTGTATTCCTCCATCTTCCAGCATGAACGAAAGAATGAACAATCCCTGCATTTATCAGCCTCATTCTTTTTGATCAGGTATTCTTTACCTGACATGTCTTTTATATTATTTTCCATGATTTCGGCAATACATGGGGGTGTTTGTGATTTGCAGCCGTGCCTGTTGTCGCAGTTGATGCAGTATCCGTGTTTTGGTTTGATAGGAATCTCCTGTTGAGCTATCAACCATCAGCAGTCAGCTATCAGCTTTTGAAACTCTAAATTCTAATATCGAAGCACTAAACAAATCCAAATGTTCAAATATCAAAACGTGAAGAGCTTACTGTTGTTGAGATTGCCACGTCACTTCGTTCCTCGCAATGACAATAAAATAAAGGACTTTGAACGTTGAACAAATTTTTCACTCCGTCTTACGGATATTCCGCTATGCGCCATACGCTTTGCGCTATGCCGCAGTTCCCTTACGCCTGACGCCCACGAGTGTTTCGCCGTCAGCTACCGTATCTTTCCTGCCGGGCTCGTCTGCGTTTCAACTTTGGGAAAGGCTCCTCCGGTCTTTCCTGCCGGGCTCGTCTGCGTTTCAACTTTGGGAAAGGCTCCTTTGGTCTTTCCTGCCGGGCTCGTCTGCGTTTCAACTTTGGGAAATGCCCCTCCGGGGACATTCTGCACGCCGCCGATCCTCTGTCCCTGCACCCCCCTTGTTTTCAGCTTGTTTTCAACGCCTCCCTGTATCTTGTCTGTACATTTCTCCTTACAGAAGATCGAAATGGTGCCTTTGCCCTTATCAACCTCAACCTTCTCTACGCCAGGCACAGAGCGTGCAGATTTCTCTATCCAACTCCACTCCATTACCTTTGCCTTTGTGCTGAGTTTGAGTACATAGAACTCGTACGCTGCAAAGGCTGAAGTTATCAGAAACAGTGTGATTGCCAGCGCTATCCCGCCGAAGAAAACCTTTTTCAACATAACAACCTCCTTATTGTGTTATCTTCGCAAACCTTTATCATAGATAGTTTATCTTGTCAATGCAGGGGCCTTGCACAAAAAAACAAAAAAGTGATACAATTAATTGTACGAATATGGGAGACCGGATAAAACGTAAGCATGCTTTGAAAAAGGCCGTGCTGTGGGTCATCGGCTTCTTTATTGTCTTTTCTGCTGCCGGATTCTTCGTTGTTCCCCCCATTGCCAGGTCGGTGCTTCTGAAGCAGGTCTCTGCCGCCCTGCACCGTGATGTCTCCATCAAGGCAGTCCGGGTAAATCCTTATACGCTTTCAGTGACTATCCAGGGCTTTATTGTGAAGGAACGGGCGGGCACGGAGACGTTCCTGTCCTTTGATGAACTCTATGTGAACGCGGAGATCATGTCGCTTTTCAGGCGGGCGCTGATAATCCGCGAGCTGAGGCTGTCAAAACCGTACGTGAGGGTGGTACGGAACAAGGATGAATCGTATAACTTCACCGATATGTTCCGGGGATCGACCGCAAACGCCGGCGGCAGCGGCAAATCAAAGCTTGTCACCTTTTCCGTCAACAACATTACGGTCCTCAACGGGAGCGTCGACTTCATCGATAGTCCAAAAGATGTTAAGCATACCGTGCGCGACATGCGCATTACAGTTCCCTTTATATCGAACAGGGCGACGCACACGAACATCTTTGTGAAGCCGGAATTTTCTGCAACCATCAACGGGGATCCATACTCAATAAAGGGACAGACAAAACCTTTCGCCGAATCACTCGAAACGTACCTCGACCTCGAGGCCCGTGATGTCGATATACCCGAATACTTAAGCTATATACCGGCTACGCTGAACTTCAAGCTCCCGTCGGGAAGCGTTGATGTCAAGGTGCGCATTACCTTCAGGCAATCCAAAGATAAAATGACCGCCCTTTCCGTTACCGGTGATGTTGCCGTCAGGAAGCTTGTTGTGAACGACGTCTCAGATAAACCTGTCTTTCGCGCCAAATCGCTGGACGTGGGGATAACGTTGCTGGAGCCTTATCTCAAGACCATCAAGCTTTCGAACGTGACAGTCCAATCGCCCGAGATTATTGCCATACGTGACAAGAACGGCTCATTTAATATAAGTGAGCTTTTCCCGAAGACCATGGAGGAACCCGAGAAACAACCACAGGGTGCAGCGATCCGGAAAAAAGAGGATACGCAGGACGTCTTCTTCTCCATGGACCGGTTGAAGATCGAAGACGGACGGGTTACCTTCAAAGACCTTGTGCCCTCCAGGCCCGTAGACGTGTCCGTCCAAAAGATGGACCTGACCCTCGATACGATCTCCACGGAGAAAGACAATAAAGGTATCGTCGACCTCTCCCTTATCGTCGGGAGGAAAGGTTCCTTCACCGCGAAAGGGACGATAGGCGTAAACCCTCTTTCCGGCGAGCTTGCCGTCAACGCAAAATCGATCCGGATCGCGCCGTTTCAGCGCTATTTCAATGACAGGATCAGGATCTATATAACAGGTGGGGGCATCTCCTCCGCCGGTAAAGTTACGCTGGCATTCGATGAATCAGGAACCCCGAAGGTAAGGTTTGCCGGCAACCTCCTCGTTTCAGATTTTTCGTCCGTTGATCAGGAAACCACCGGCGATTTTCTCAAGTGGAAGGCGCTCTCCTTTGGCTCCGTCAATGCCGGATACAACCCGACTGCCCTGTCTGTCAACGATGTGTCGATCTCTGATTTTTATACCCGGATCATCATCTACAAGGACAGTACGGCCAACCTCCAGAGGATATTTTCCCAGGAAGCCGCAGCACAAGACCAGCCGGCAGCGGTCGGGATCGCTTTACAGGCAGAAGGAAAGAAGGAACAAAAAGAGACCCGTCCATCTGGTAAACCGGCTCCGACAAATGTTTTTCCCGATGTAATAATTGGTAACATTACACTGCAGGGGGGTGCGGTTGATTTCACCGATATGCATGTTCAACCGACCTTCTCGGCGAACCTCACTGAGCTCGGGGGGAAGGTATCGCGCTTTATCCTCGGGAAAGATCAGGATTCAAAGGTAGAGGTGAGAGGAAAGATAAATCAGTTCATCCCTCTTCAAATCGCAGGCAGGGTCAACCCCGCGAAGGACAATCTCCTCATCGATCTTACCGGTATCGTCCGTGATTTTGAAATGACCGATATGACCCCTTATTCGGGAAAATACATAGGTTACGCAATAGAAAAAGGAAAACTCTCCCTCGATCTGAAATACTCCATCAAGGGAAAGAGACTCGACTCCCAGAATGTTATCTTCTTAGACCAGCTCACGCTTGGCGACGAAGTGGAAAGCCCCGATGCGGTCAAGGCGCCGGTGAAACTTGCCATTGCCCTCCTGAAAGACAGGTCAGGCCAGATAAAGCTCGACATCCCGGTATCGGGGAGCATTGATGACCCTCAATTCAGGATAGGGCCGATCATCTGGAAGGTCATCAAAAATCTTATCGTCAAAGCCGCAACGGCCCCCTTCGCGCTTATAGGCGCGCTCTTTGGCGGCGGCGGGGAACAGTTAAGCTATATCGAGTTCGATTATGGGAGCGCGGAGATCACCGACGCAGCGGCGAAGAAGATCGAAATCGTAACGAAGGCCCTCTACGACAGACCCGCGCTCACACTCGACATCGAGGGCTACGTGTCTCCCGAAGAGGATAAGGAGGGTCTGAGGCGATATCTCTTCATGAGAAAGGTAAAGGCCCAGAAACTGCGTGACAGGGCGAAGAGAGGACGGGAGGCGCCGCCCGTTGACGAGATAAAGATAGAACCGGAGGAATATGAGAGATACCTCGGGATGGCATATAAGGCGGAAAAGTTCGCAAAGCCCAGAAACATCATTGGCCTTGCCAAAGACCTGCCTGTTTCCGAGATGGAAAAACTGATGATCACCAATATCGATGTGACCGATGCGGACCTGCGGCAACTCGCCTCACAACGGGCCCAGGAGGCAAGGAATATGATCCTGAAGACCGGCAAGGTTGAACCTGCGCGTATATTTGTGCTTGATTCAAAATCCCTTGGACCGGAGAAAAAAGAGAATGTCAGAGACAGCCGCGTCGATTTTAAATTGAGATAGGGAATGCAGTGGCATTAAAGAAGATCATAGGTTTCCTTAAGACAGGCATCTGGGAAATGGGCCTGGATGGGCTTTCCTCCCTGAAGGTCCGCTCTGTTCGTTGCCTTCGAACCTTTCTCATCGCGGTTTCAGGATTCATCAAACACCGGTCCACAGCACAGGCATCGATCCTGACCTACTATACCGTTCTTAATATCGTGCCTCTCATAGCTGTTGTCTTTGCCATAGCCAAGGGCTTTGGCCTTGACAAGGTTGTCGAGAAATATATCCTTCAGATGGCCGAAAATGCTAACTGGCAGTCGGCGGTGACCGAGCAGTTACTCATGTTCGCCCGTTCTTTCCTGAAACAGGCAAAGGGAGGGGTTATCGCGGGCATTGGTGTTGTCCTTCTCTTCTGGACCGTTATATCGATCCTCGGAAAGATAGAGGATT
>JAQTNJ010000217.1 GCA_028713955.1 Syntrophorhabdaceae bacterium | reverse complement strand
AGAGTTTTTCCCTGATTGAACTTTCTGTAAGATCCTGCACAATGGTTAACATCGAAGAGACCTCTTGCCTCAGAGGTCTCTTCTCATCTAGTAAAAATCTTTGAGACAATTCGCAACCGGCTTTTACGTTGAAAGGGGATTGTGTGCTGTGATATAAGTGGACATGTCTTTTTTAACGAGAACAATGATACTGCTTTCTCTTGTGGGGCCGGCCATTATCACGTCCAATATCGATAATGATGCCGGTGGGATAGCGATCTATTCCATCGCGGGGGCGCGATACGGGTATAATCTGTTGTGGACGCTCATCCCAACGGTCTTTCTCCTCGCGGTCCTCCACGAGATCTCGGCGAGAACGGGGATTGTGACAGGGAAGGGGCTTGCGGACCTTATACGGGAACGGTACGGCATCAGGATAGCGTTCTGGGTCATGGTATCCCTTTTTATTACCAACCTCGGGAATACGGCGGCAGAATTCTCGGGCTGGGCAGCGAGCATGGAGCTCTTCGGCGTGAGCAAGTATATTTCGGTCCCGATAGGGGCGTTCTTTGTATGGTTCCTCGTCACAAAGTGGAACTACAGCATCTTTGAGAAGATCTTCCTGGGGATCTGCTTCATATATTTTACCTATATCATTTCCGCATTCCTTGCCAAGCCCGACTGGGGCGAGGTAATGCAAAAGACGGTTACGCCGCAGATACAATGGAACAAGGATTACCTCATCATAGTGGTCAGCATTATCGGCACGTCGATAACGCCATGGCAGCAATTCTATCTCCAGTCAGGAGTCGTGGAGAAGGGCCTGGGAGAAAAAGACCTCTGGGCATCCAGGGTAGATGTAATATTCGGGGCTATTATGATGGGTATTGTGGCATTTTTCATCATTGTAGCCTGCGGCGCGACGCTCTATCCTGCCGGTATCGGGATAGACTCTGCAAAGGATGCTGCCCTGTCGCTGAAACCTCTCGCCGGAAGAAACGCGTACATCCTCTTTGCCATAGGACTGGCCAACGCGTCGCTCTTTTCGGGATGTATCCTGCCGCTTGCCACCACATATTACATCTGTGAGGCAATGGGCTGGGAGATGGGGATTGGAAAGGGCTTCAGGGAGGCGCCGCAGTTCAAACTGATCTTTACAACGATACTTGTCCTCGGCGCTTCTGTTGTATTAATTCCAAGGCTGCCCCTCATAAAGGTCATGTGGTTCAGTCAGATCATCAACAGCCTCCTGCTCCCCGCGATCATCATATTTATGATAAAGCTCGTCAATGACGGGGAACTGATGGGAAATTACAGGAACTCCCTCTGGATGAATATTGTGGCATATGCCGGGGCAACAATCCTCACCATTCTCAATGTTGTTCTCCTCTACAACACCTTCATGGACGTTGTCAGATAGATAGAAGAAAAAATATTGATAAAGTGACGTGAACGATGTAGTCTTTTAGCTCATCATATTTTTATGGAGTATATATGAAAGTACCTATAACGAGGGAAGGGCATACAAACCTTAAAAAAGAGCATGAGAACCTGCTCAACGTAAAACGACCAAAGATCCTCAAGGCTATCGAAGAGGCACGCGGTCACGGAGACCTCTCAGAGAACGCAGAGTATGATGCGGCAAAAGAGGAGTTCCAGTTCCTCCAGAAAAAGGTCGCCGAGGTTGAAGAGATGATCAAGAACTCCGAGATCGTCGATAAGAGGAGCGGTGAGTTTGAAAGTGTTGAATTCGGCTGCACTGTAACGCTCGTCAATCTCGATACCGATGAAGAGGCAATGTACCGGCTCGTGGGCCCCTACGAATCGGACATAAACAGCGGCACCATATCGATCTCCTCTCCGCTTGGAAGGGCGCTGATGGGAAAATCCGTAGGCGACGAGGTAAACTTCAACGCCCCCGGAGGTCAGCGCACCTATGAAGTCGTAAAGATAATTTAAAGCAAAAGTTATTTGCAGGAATACTGTTTCGCTCACCGTTCCACTACCTGCCGGATACCTGCGACAGCGAACGGCCGCCAACGGTCCTCGAAGTCGCTATTCGCGTAACGGTTCCCGGCGACTAAAAGGAGCCGCAAAGCTCTTCCGGCTCAAAACACACGTTACGATTAATTATGCCATGCAAAATACCAGGGACAAGCTCTTACTTCTTTTCTATTTGATGACTATCAAGTTCTTCATGGAACCCATTTCATAAAGGATGCACCATTTCACGTGGTATTGTCACAAATGCGCCTGGCTCAAACGTTTTCTTGACATATCGGATATTTGTGCTATTAAAACCATATAATGTTCCAAAAAGAATGAAAATCAAAAGGAGGTTGTTATGGCAGACAGCGTTTACGTTGTTAACGAGATTGTGGGTACCAGTGAAAAATCATGGGAGGATGCGGCTAAGATTGCCATAGAAACCGCTGCAAAGAGCGTCAAGGATCTCCGTATCGGTGAAGTGGTGAAACAGGATGTAACACTGGAAAACGGGAAGGTGGTAAGCTATAGGGTACGACTCAATGTTTCGTTCAAGTACCACCCGAAGAAATAGCCTTACCTGAAGAAATGTAACACCGGGAAAAGGAAGGTCAGCCTGTCCTTTTTCGGTTTGAGTTCGAGGCAGGGTCAGAAATGGTCCTGCCTTATTTGTGCGTATTCCAGCCTGTAATCCACGGAATCAACAATCTCCAAATCATTGAACCTTTCACACGGCAATTGTTCTCCCTTGCAAAATATATAAGATTGCGGGAAAATGGAGAAAAAGGGTGGTGCATTGGGAAAGGAGGACAATCATGTATGCACATCTATTCTCTGAGTTTAAGATAGCAGGAATTATCCTGAAAAACAGATTAACGATGGCCCCGATGTATCTCGGATATGCCGGGGAAGGCGGTACGGTGAGCAGCGTGTTGCTGGACCATTACCGGCTGATGGCGAAAAGCGGGGTTGCCATGGTAGTGGTCGAGAATGCGACAATAGACCATCCGACGGGCAGCGGCTCCAATAGGACGCTTCGGGTAGATTCTGATGATTACGCTTCGGGATTAAAAAGGTTATCCTCAACGATCCGGCAGGAAGGCGCTGTTGCCTGTCTCCAGATCAACCACGCCGGGCGTTTCGCCGCCGTGAGTGAACCCGTTGCACCCTCTGCCGTTGAGACCTTCGGCAGGCTCCCAAGGGCATTGAGCGCGGCAGAGATCCGAACGATTGCGAACAGATATGCCGATGCGGCATTACGGGTCAAAAACACAGGCTTTGACATGGTGGAACTGCATGGAGGTACGGGCTACCTGTTGGCTCAATTCCTCTCCCCCAGAACCAACAAGAGAGAGGATGAATATGGCGGCTCATTTGAGAACCGGCAAAGGTTTCCACTTGAGGTCGTTGCGGCAGTAAAAAATATAGTGGGAGATTTCCCAATCGGTTATCGTTTTCTTGCGGATGAATGGCTGCCTGACGGTCTGCAACTGAACGAATCCGTCCGGTTTGCCCGTTCTCTCGAATCGGCGGGCATTGCATATATTTCTGTCATGGGCGGAACGTATGAGTCTTTCCCGCTGCCGGACGTTGCGAGCAGGTCCAAAAAAGACGGCTACATGGTCGATCTTGCAGCCGCCGTCAAAAAAGAGGTACGTATCCCGGTTATCGCTGCCGGCAGAATAGCAACGGGTTCTCTGGCGGAGAGCATCCTTGAAGAGCAAAAGGCCGACCTGATCGGACTGGCGCGGGTCCTGTGGGCTGACCCCCAATGGCCCGAAAAGGTGAAACAGGGCAGAGAGAATGATATTATCCGCTGTGATCCAGCCTGCGGAGACGCGTGCATGAAATTGATACTAAAAAAGAAGTCCGCTCTCTGTGCACGATGGCCCCACGATAAAATGCAAGAATGGAAGAATAGAATGGAATGACAGCAGGGTTGCGTCCCTTGATCGCTCAGGGTTTTTGATGCCGGCGCAGGTCTTCCAGTATTTCCTTTATCCCGGCTATCTCTTTTTGTATCGCCTCTGTCCCGGTTTCTTCCCGGGCTTTCGGGTGTCCGACAAACCATGAGGCAACAAAACCGGATAACGTACCAAAAAGCCCTACCCCTACGATCATCAGCATTGCGGCCACCACTCTGCCTTCCGGAGTAACCGGGACCTTGTCTCCGTATCCGACCGTTGTAATCGTAACAATGCTCCACCAAAAGGCGTCTTCGGCAGTTTTTATTGTGGCGTACATAGCGGTGGATTCGAAGTGCAGCACTAATATTGCCGAAAAGGTGAGTACAATGATCGATACAAGGATCATCGCAAGAGTCACGCTTTGTGCACGCCTGTCGAGAACAAGATTGAAAAGGATCTTTGCCGATTTGACTCCCCGTAGCAGGGTGAATATCCTGGTGATGCGCGCGATCCTGCCCCACCTAAAAGAATAAAGAACAGGTATGCTCGACAAAAGGTCTATCCATCCCCAGGTATAAAAATACCTGAGCTTATTCTCTGCCCTGAACAAGAGGATGCAGAAATCGACAAAAAAGACAGTGCAAACAATGTAATCCGCATAATGAAGTATCTGCTCTACTTCCGTATCGAGCTTAAATACTGTTTTAATAAACAATACAATTATGGCAAGCAAACTGAGTGTTAGTATAAAAATAAGATACGGAGGGTGATCATGTCTTTTCATCGGATTATGGTACGATTGTCCTCTCCTCGTGTCAATTTGAAAATACAAAAAGGCCCGTATCAGATTCCCCCTTGCAAAATATATCGAATAGGAGGAAAATTAAAAAAGGGTTTCCCCGTCCCTCCTGGAAATCGTTTTTTGACTGCGAGGTCTGGAATGGAAGAAAAGAAGATGGCAACATGGATAGATTTTTCAATCTCACCTGCCTACGAAGTTAAATACCCGGGTGTGGCCTTCGGGTTGACGCTCATTTCAGACTGCCGGCCCTTAAGCGACAGCGCGGAGTTTGATCAATACAGGCGAAATCTCCTGCGAAAGATGAGAAAGCGGGAAACGCTTGCCAATATCTCTCAGCGTATCGATATCTACGATCGCTTTTTTCAGGGCTTCGGGTTCGAATGTCCCTTGCCCCAGCATCTTAAGAGAACGATCAACAGCGGGTTCCCGAGGTACAACCTCATGGTCGATGCCCACTTCATGGCCGAGATGTGCGCAGGCATCCTCGTGGCGGTCACCGATCTTGATCGGATCGAAGGCAGGCTCATGCTCGATATAGCCCAGGGAGGGGAGACGAGTGCCGGAATGGGGGGCCGGCAATTTATAATGAAAGAGGGGGAGATCGTGCTCCGGGACGAAAAGGACATCATCTGCGTCCTTTGCCAGGGGGCAGATGAAAAGACAAAGGTGAGGGATGATACGCGTAATGTTCTTTTCTATTCCTACGCTG
>JAQTNJ010000216.1 GCA_028713955.1 Syntrophorhabdaceae bacterium | reverse complement strand
ATGCCGCCCTGGATATCGATAATCCTGTTCGCGGCGAGTTCCATATCCTTTTCATTGCTCCCTATGACGAGTATATTGGCAGTATCCCAGATGAGGGTTGTGGCTATGGCGCCATTTTTGATGCCCGTTCCTTTAATAAAGCCGTTGCCACGTTGTTTCGAGTTTCTCCTGTTTATCACCGCAACAGGTATAATGTCATTCTCGAGGTCTTTCTCTAAGTAACCTCCATGGACTGAAGGCCTGTGCCTGATCTCCCTGGTAATGGTCTCATTTATGACCTCGATGACCCGTATCTCCGGGTGATTCGGGTCTGCCTTGATCTTAAAATCCTCTTCGACGCATTTTGCGGCCGATATTGTCTGCCTTGCACTGAGCGGATATTCGTAAGGTTTGATGTCTTTCAGGAATCTTCCGTCTCCAAAGACCATCTCCCCGTTGACCATGACCTTCTCTATCGCTATATCCTCTATATTTTTCAAAAAGAGGATATCGGCATATCGCAAAGGAGCTATCGCGCCGAGGTGGCGCAGGCCACAGTAGTCCGCGGGGTTGATCGTGGCCATTTTGATCGCGTCCATCGGAGTGAACCCGTATCGGATGGCATTTCGTACGACCGAGTCGAGATATCCCTCCTCGCAGAGCATGACGGGGTCGAAGGTATCCGAGACGAGCAGGATCCTCCGTTTGTCCACAGCGTGGTCTTTCAGTCCCGCAAGTTCGGGAAGTTCCCTTCGCACGAAGCCTTCCCTGATCATCACATAGATGCCGTATCTCAGCTTTTCGATGGCCTCGTCGACGTTCACCGATTCGTGACATGAGGTGATGCCGGTGAGCGTATACTCAACGAGCCTCTTTCCGCGGGCGCCCGCGGCATGACCGTCAAGCCTTTTGTTGAGCGACATCGCAAGCTCTACCTGTTTAAGAAACCTGTCGTCCCCATCGAGGGCCCTCATCCAGTAGGCCTCTCCTACGCCGACGAAGTCTTCACGTTTCAGGAGCTTTGAGAATTCTTTGAAGCTTATGCCAAGGGCGCCCTCCAGTTCGGGTAAGGGGGGCGTGTGCGGAGGGGCGACAAAGTAACACCGCAGAGGGTATCCTTTTGTACTCTCGATAAACACTTCCACACCCTCCATACCTGTCGCGCTGCTTACGGCGCCAATTTCAGTTATGACCGTCGTTGTCCCTCCCTTCACCGCGTAGGGGACAAGGGCATGGAATGAATTAGAGTTGTCCAGGTGGGTGTGGGAGTCGATGAAACCCGGGCAGAGGTACGATCCTTCCGCATCGATCACCGGCGCATTGCCGTAAGGGGAGCTGCCTTCATCTTTTTCAATGGATGCGATAAGGCCATGTTTGATCGCTATAAGCAGGTTCTCCTCGATGGCATTGGTAAAGACATTAACAATCCTGCCGTTGCGCACAACGCAATCAGGCGGGGTTATCCCCCTTACAACATTGAGTAAATCTTTTAGTATCTTTTTTTGCATGGCACGTCCTTATTTTTTTAAATTGTTTTATTTTACATGAAAGCGTATAGAATGTAAAATCTGAACTACGGTTGTTATCACATGAAAAAAGGATTGGAAAGGTTTCACAGATACCGCTGGTATATCTTCTCGATACTTGCCGCACAGTATCTCATCGTCTATTTTCAGAGGGTCGCACCGGCCGTCGTGGCGCAGGAATTGATCGATGCCTTCGAGATATCAGGTACAAGCCTCGGATTGCTTGCCTCTGCGTATTTTTATCCTTATGCCCTTACCCAGATACCGGTAGGTATCCTGTCTGATTCGTGGGGACCAAAGAAGACCCTTATCGTGTTTGGTTCCGTCGCATCCTTCGGGGCTGTCTTTTTCGGTCTTGCGCCGCGTTTTGAGTTTGCCTTTGCTGCAAGGGCCTTTGTGGGACTTGGTGTCTCGGCCGTATTTGTTTCGGCGATGAGGATATTCGCTGAGTGGTACAGGGGTATTGAGCTGGCGCGGATATCAGGCGCCTTTATGGCTATCGGAGGCCTGGGATGGTTCGCAGCAACAACGCCGCTTGCGCTTCTCTCCCAGGCATTTGGCTGGAGGATGTCCTTTATTGTGACAGGTACGGTATCCATTGTGTTCACCGTTATGACATGGCGTGTCGTTGAAGACAGGCCTGCGAAAAAAGGGCTGCCCGGTCTTGTTGAACATGCCGGCAATGGCATACCCGTGAAGAGGAACGTTCCAGGTGACCTGAAGGTCATCTTGCAGGATAGACATTTCTGGTCCATTGCCATATGGTTCATTGTAAGAGGCGGGGCGCTCTTCGGCTTCTTCGGGCTCTGGGCGGGACCCTATCTCATGGACGTCTATCAGTTGTCGAAAAGCTCTACGGGGAATATCCTCTCCATGGTCGCCTTCGCGATGATATTCTTAAGCCCGGTCATCGGGCATCTTTCAGATAAAACATTGACGAGCAGGAAAAAGGTTCTTGTGGGCACGTCGATACTCAACTCCATATGCTGGCTGATTATGCTGCTCTTTTATAAAACGCTGCCGGTCCCGGCATTATACGTGCTCTTTTTTCTGATGGGTGTAACGATCAGTTCAGTGGGCACCATAGCTATTATTGCAACAAAGGAGCTTTTCCCTGCCGAGATCTCAGGTACGTCTATGGGAACGATGAACATCTTCCCTTTTATCGGCGGGATCATCTTTCAACCCCTCATGGGGTATGTTCTCGACAGCGCAGGCAAGACACAGGGTATGTACCCGCCGTCCGCATACAGGATGATCATATGGCTTCTCTTTATTACCAGCCTCATTGCCCTCGTAAGCATCACGCGCTCAAGGGAAACGCTGAAGAAGCTGCCAGGTGAAAGGTGGAAGGTGAAAGGTGGAAGGATTTAAACATTTTCCGTTTCACTTTTAACGTTTCACGTTTTACTTTACAAATTTCCTGCATTGTTTCATCATATAGATCATCAACCTCTTTATGTACGATAAATTCATAAGAACAATAAGTTACTCCTTGCTCATTGTCAGGGAATCAATAAGATCCTTTCAGAAAAATAATAACCTCGATGAGGCTGCATCACTTGCCTATTATGGTTTTTTTGCATTTATCCCCCTTTTCTTCATTGCCATCTCTATTTTCAGCGTTGAGTTTACTTCATCGAAGACACTGGTCGTCGGTGTTGAAAAGATGGCCGGCAGGATCATCCCCCAGTTCGGCAAGGTACTCTTCGATGAGGCCTATTTTCTTGCGAAACATAGAAACGCAATAGGGATCTTTGGTTTTATCATGCTCTTCTGGGCTATCACGCCCCTTGTCAACGCAATACGAAGGGCATTTTCAGGGATCTTCAGGATAGAGAAACAGGTGCCTTTTCTGAGATCGATGACCATTGATGTCCTTGCCGCATCTGTCATAGTATTGCTTTTTGCCGCGATCCTCACCAGCGAACTATTTTTCGATGTCATGGCAGAGACCACCCTGAAGGGTGATACCTTTGCCCTCGCTGTCATCGATTATGTGGCCCCTCCCATTGTGACCTTTATGTCGATGCTCTTTTTTTATGCAATCTTTTCCCCTGTCAGATTAAGTGCAGGTTATCTTGTGATCGCTTCATTTTTTTCAGCAGTCTTCTGGACATTGATAAAAGAGATATTTTCGAGATTTCTCGTTATGAATCCCAATTATGGTTTTGCCTTCGGTTCTCTGAAAGCGATCTTTATCATAATACTCTGGTCCTACTTCTCTTTTCTGGTTATGCTTTTTGGCGCCGAGCTGCTGGCGAACATGAGAAACAAGGACCTCCTTCTTCTGAAAAATATCTTCCTTGATGTGCCCATCTCCAGAAAGGTGAAGAAAGGACTTCGTGAAAGGTTTGTGAAAACCTACGACAGCGATGAAGAGATCTTTCGTGACGGGGACCCGGCAGACAGCATGTTTTATGTCATTGCGGGATCAGTTGGCATCAACAGGGATCAGGGCGCCACGGGCATCGTGAAAGAGGGGGAATATTTCGGCGGGCTCTCCATGTTTCTCAACGAGCCGAGGACAGATACCGCGATTGCTCTCGATCCCGGAACGGAGGTTGTTGTCATATCGAAAGAAAACTTTCATGCCATTGTCAGAGAAAATCCAAATATCATTTTCAGCATCCTGAAGGACATGGCCGCCAGTTTAAAGATCGGGGGCTGACGAAACATCTGTTCAACGTTCTATGCCTGCCCTCGAATGACTCTATCGGGGGTTCAACGTTAAAACGAAGCAGGCGTGAGACAAAGGTTGTTTCGTTCCTCGCACCTCATTCCTTGTTTCTCTTGATAAAATGCACATTTTGGTATAGAAATGTAAACAGGCTCTGAATATGAAAGAGGAACTGCTACGCAAACTGGCAAAAGACACACCTTACTTTGAATATCTCGGTATTGAAGTCATTGAGATTAGCGAAGGGTATGCAAAGCTCCAGCTCTATTTTGAAGACCACCTGACGCATCCCTTTGGCTACTTTCACGGTGGGGCTCTTGCAAGCCTTGCGGATTCAGCAGGCGTCAATGCCGTATTGACCCTCCTGCGTGAAGATGAAAAGATCGCCACCCTTGAGATGAAGATAAATTATTTTGTGCCCGTCAAGGATATGGTTGTCTATGCCGAAGGCAGGGTCGTACACAAGGGAAAAAGATTTGCAGTGGCCGATGTGGACGTAAAAAACGTAAACGGTGAATTGGCTGCCAAGGCCATTGTAACCTGTGCGATCTCCTGACGTGTATAAGAATAATCCTGTTTTGTCCCATCGAAGACAGGGCTGAACAATTATCGTTTAAAAGCAGGGTTATGACATGATTAAAAAAAACTCGAAGACTCACCGTATCGGGAGTATGTGATGCGGAAAAAGCGCAGCAAAATTTTGAAAAAAAGACTCCCTTTCTACCTTATCGCGCTCGTTGTGTTGTCCTGTCTGATCCTCTCTGTAAGCTTTGTCGTGTATATCATGAACGACATACCGTCGGTTGCGGTCCTGAAGCATCTGGAGAACAAGCCGGTCAGCAGTGTATACGACAACAATGATCAGCTCATCTATCTCCTCGTACCGGACAACAGGATCTTTGTTGCCTATAATAAGATCCCGAAATATGTGAAGGATGCATTTCTTGCCGCCGAGGACGCCGATTTCTTCAAGCATGGCGCGGTAGATCCCCTCAGTATCGCAAGGGCGCTCTGGAAGAACATTCTCTACGGAAAGGTTGTGCAGGGCGGAAGCACAATAACGCAACAGGTGATCAAATCGCTCATGCTTAGCCCGGAAAAAAACATAACACGAAAGGTAAAGGAGGCGATCCTTTCCTATCGGTTGGAGAATTCGCTGACGAAAAAGGATATCCTCAATCTCTATCTCAATAATATTTACATGGGACACGGCGTATA
>JAQTNJ010000215.1 GCA_028713955.1 Syntrophorhabdaceae bacterium | reverse complement strand
ATCGGTAAAGTTTGCATTCGCTGCAGAGCCGTTTCTGAAGAGCAATTCATAGCCGAAGGTTCGTTTATGCCTGTCCAGTACAGGCTGTCTCCCGATGTATACCTTGTTCAATTCTGTTGTTTGCCAGAAAGGGTCCTGTGAGTCTGGCAGCGATTGTGCAGTATGATCCAACATTATTGTCCTTAATACTATCTGTATTATCGGCAGGGTGATGGATTTGATTAAAGGGATTTTGTCATATTACTCCTTAAGTTTTTTGGAAACCCTCCGATTAATAATTCAAGGAGGACGAATCCATGGATGATGGAAAGATCTTGCAGCTTGTTACCTTCAGGTTGGAAAATGAAGAATTTGGCGTGGACATCTTAAAGGTCCAGGAGATCAACAAGATGATGAACATAACCAGGATACCGAATGCGCCTTCGTTCATTGAAGGTGTCATCAACCTCAGGGGGAAAATAATACCTATTATAGATTTGAGAAAAAGACTTGGTTTTCATAACAGGGTGTATGATAAATCGACAAGGATCATAGTTGTTGAACTCGATGGACTCGTACTTGGATTTATTGTTGACTCTGTTTCCGAGGTCCTGAGGATACCCGGTAATACAATAGAACCGCCACCATCAATCGTGGCCGGGGTAGAATCGGATTACATCGAAGGAGTGGGGAAGTTAAATGATCGTTTGCTGATCTTGCTTGAGCTCAAAAAGATATTTGCTTCACCGGAGCGGAAAGAGATTGAAAATATAGAAATGAATTAGTGTTATAGGGATAGTATGAGCGAACCATTCGATGTAAACTTACTCAGTAATGTCCAGGCACTGGACAAGAAGTTATCCATTTCAAAGGAATTCGTTCAGCTAAAAAGAAAGAATATATCCGACAGGAGAAAGAAGTCCGGAAGTTACCATGGGAAAAAACTGCTCGATGAACCTGACGGGGATGGTTATGATGACGGCGCTGATGAAGATGTCTCAAAACGCACGATAGACATCACAGTGTGAAAAAATTACCCATGTAGGAAATATTTTCCGGTGAATAAAGCCGTATTTCGTATTTAGTATATCGTATATAGTACACTGCAAAAGATCCCCCAGGTTTATTTCGATATACGATATACTAAATACTATTCACTGGTTTTTTTACTATCCACTGCCTTTCTTGTGACTCCCATCATTGTCGGCATCCAGTATCGAGCATCCAGCATCGATTTTGAAGTTCACGATCTACTATATACTATCTACTATATACTATCTACTATATACTATGTATGGCTTTCCTGGCATATATATTGCATTTTATAAGGCATGAGTTTCTTCGGTACGGTAAGCGGCAAATTTATTAACGAGAGGAGACTTGAGGTTATTACCAATAATATGGCCAACGCGCTTACTGCGGGCTATAAGGCGTCAAAACCCGCATTCAGCATGATGACAAGCGAGAAGGCGATAAATACCGGTAACAGTGAGCTGAAGAATACCTATGTCGGTGTTTATGACACATTTACGGATTTTTCTGACGCCCCGATTATTGAAAGCGGTTCCACATTCGACTGCGCTATCGATGGCGCCGGTTTTTTTGTCATAGAAGGAAAGAACGGCAACACGTACACGAGGAACGGGCAGTTTACGCTGGATCGTAACAACAGGCTCGTAACGATGAGCGGCGACCCTGTGCTGGGAAATGGCGGAGAGATCACGATAGATGTTGATAGCGCGAAAGACAAAACAGTATCCATCGAAAGAGATGGCTCAATATTTGTCGGTAAAGACTTAGTGGACACTTTGAAGATCGTAGATTTTGACGATAAACAATATCTGAGACCTTCCGGAAGAAGCTTATTTGTGAACGTAAACAGCGAAAACCAGGAGAAGACGCCTGATTCGTTTTCCGTGAAACAGGGCTTCTATGAATCCTCAAACGTCAATGTTTTTAAAGAAATGATAGAGATGATCAATACATTGCGGGCATATGAGTGCTACACAAAGGTAGACCAGTTCTTTTCCGATATGTACACGAAGCTCGTGGATCTGGGAAAGTTTTAGGAGGTAATAATGATAAGGGCATTATGGACAGCCGCGACAGGGATGAATGTGCAGCAGGTGAACCTTGACGTTATAGCGAACAACATTGCAAACGTCAATACAAATGGGTTCAAGAAATCGCGGGCAGATTTCCAGGACCTGATGTACCAGACATTGAGGGTCCAGGGGACCAGGACGGACAATGGGAACCAGGTACCGACAGGAATACAGATAGGACTTGGCGCTATGCTGTCTGCGGTTCAGAAGATCTTCCAGCAGGGAGATTACCAGAATACCGGGAATGAGCTTGATATGGCCATCCAGGGGAATGGTTTTTTGCAGGTTACCCTTCCTTCAGGGGATAAGGCCTATACACGTTCCGGCGCCATGAAGAGCGACTCCGAGGGGAAGATAGTCACATCGGACGGCTACCTCCTTGAGCCAAACATCACGATCCCGCAAAAGACACTCAATATTTCCATCGAATCGGACGGCACCGTGTCCGCCCTTGTTCAAGGTCAATCGAGTCCGCAGCAGATCGGTAAGGTTGAGCTTGCAACCTTCGCAAATCCTACGGGTTTAAGGGCAATAGGGAAAAATCTGTTTGTAGAGACAGATGCAAGCGGTACCCCGACAACAGGCAAACCGGGGGACAACGGAATGGGAACTTTGCTGCAGGGGTACTTAGAGATGTCAAATGTGAATATCATGCAGGAGATGATCAATCTCATCATAGGACAGCGGGCATATGAGGTCAATTCAAAGGCTATTCAGGCTGCCGATGAGATGCTCCAGATGGCGAACAATATAAGGAGATAACGTGAAAGGCAGCGGAGAGCAGAGAGCTGAGAGCGGAGAGCAGAGAGCAGAGAGCAGAGAGCAGAGAGCTAAGAGCGGAGAGCGGAGAGCAGAGGGCAGAGGGCCAAAAACTAAAATAGAAAATCGGGGATTGAGGAGCAGGAGGCGTACTTTTCTGAATTTGTTTTTATTATGCTTTTTACTCTCCGCTCTCAGCTCTCAGCTCTCAGCTGCTTTTGCCCTGGACCAGTCGGTCATTGAGGCAAGGCTTACGAGGTTTGTAAAACAGATATACAACGATGACGATGATGTGCGTATCAAATTTAACTCTATGACAATTTCCCGGAACGAAAAAACAAAGATCAGGAATATCAGCTTTCTCGAGATGCCCGATGCAAACGGCGCCGGTATCTGTTCACTGGAGTTGGAGCTGGATGGCGGAAGAACGAGGAATGTCCATGTGCCCTTCAGGGTATTTGCGAAGAGGAAGATATTCATGATGAGACATCCCGGCAAACAGGGAGACGTTATAAGAAAAACCGATATTACCGTGAAAGAGATATATTTGAGCGGCAGAAACAATGAGTATCCGGCTACCGTTGAAGAGGTTGCCGGGAGGGTACTAAAAAGGGATATAGCCGCGAATACGGTTGTTACGAAGCAGATCCTTGAGGAACAGATCGCGTTGCAGAGGGGGGATCTGGTCAATATTGTTGTCGAGAGTAAAAGGTTGCTTGTTCAGGCGAGAGGGAAGACAATCGATAAGGGGAGGATAGGTGATACGGTAAGGGTCAAAAATGTTACCTCCGGCAAGGAACTCGTCGGCAAGGTTACCGGCAGCAATACCGTTGTGGTCCAGTTTTAGGAGACATGATGGAAATATATAAAACAGTGATATGCGTTATCATCTCATTCGCTGCCCTTACCGGTTGTGGCACTCTTTTTAGGAGACATGATGGAAATATATAAAACAGTGATATGCGTTATCATCTCATTCGTTGCCTTTACCGGTTGTGACACACTGCAACAATCGCGAATCAAAGATGAGCCGTTTGTCATAGAGAACACATATAAATATGTAAAGCCAGCCTCTGTGGATCTTAAACCCGGAAGTATCTGGAAAGGCGATAACGGCAGCAATAACCTCTTCGGAGATCAAAGGGCAAAAGGCATCGGCGATATCATAACCGTGAAGATCGTTGAGATCTCGCAGGCAACAGAATCGGCGACGACAGATACGAAGCGGTCAGGTGCAGTTCAGCTCGGCGTTCCCAACTTTTTCGGGCTGGAGACAAACAATATACCATCGAGTATAAGCACTGACAAGTTTGTCAAGGCAGATACAAAGAATGACTTTAATGGTTCGGGTGAAACGACGCGGACAGGTTCGTTGAGTGCCACTATTGCCGCGAGAGTGGTTGATGTTATGCCGAACGGAAATCTTGCGATAGAGGGGAAGAGGGAGATCAGCGTCAACAAGGAGAAGAAAGAGATATTGTTTCAGGGGATCGTAAGGCCAAAGGACATTGCCTATGATAACTCTATCCTTTCAACACAGGTTGCGGACGTAAAGATCATCTATACGGGGATAGGGGTACTTGGTGAAAAGCAGAGCCCTGGATGGCTTGCGAGGATATTTGATCTGGTCTGGCCTTTTTAGACGTGGCCAAGAGTTATATGCAGATATAATGGACAACGAAGACAATGAAAAAGATAGCAGAAACAACTGAATACCTCATGTGCAGACGGAAAAAGGAGAGTATTATATACTTCCTGCTGTTTTTCGCGTGTTGCATGGTCATGTTCTTTATCTTCTCTGCGAGAGACGCTGATGCCGCCCGTATAAAGGAGCTTGGCTACATCAACGGAGTGAGGTCAAACCAGTTGATCGGGTACGGGCTTGTTGTGGGACTGAACGGAACAGGCGACAAATCGAATACCCTCTTTACATTCCAATCACTCGCTAATTTACTCGACAAGATGGGGGTAAAAGTGAATCCAACGGCCATAAAGGTAAACAATGTGGCGGCGGTCATGATAACCGCCGACCTGCCTCCATTTGCAAAGACGGGCAACAAGATCGATGCTGTAATCTCCTCGATGGGAGATGCGAAAAGTATTGAAGGAGGCGTTCTTCTTCTTACGCAGCTCAAAGGTGCCGACGGCGAGGTCTATGGAATTGCCCAGGGTCCCATAGTGGTTGGGGGTTTTATGGCAGTCGGCGCGGGGGCGTCCATACAGAAGAATCATCCTACCGTAGGCAGGATTGTAAACGGGGTATCGATTGAGAAGGAGATCCCTTATGAGCATTTGAGAACGGAAACGATTGTTGTCTCATTGAAAACGCCTGATTTTACAAACGCGAGAAGGATTGCCGACCGTGTCAATGAGGTCTTTGCGGGTTCTGCCCATGCCAAGGACGGCGGAACAATAAACGTCACAATCCCGGACGCGCTACGGCCCAATCCGGTAAAATTTCTTGCCATGCTTGAAGGCCTTGAGATCAAGCCGGACAGTCTTGCCAGGATAGTCGTCGATGAAAAGACGGGGACTGTGGTCATAGGCGAAAATGTCAGGATATCGACGGT
>JAQTNJ010000214.1 GCA_028713955.1 Syntrophorhabdaceae bacterium | reverse complement strand
CAATGAAATTTAGCCTGATAAATAATTAATTTTTCATCGCTATATCCCTCTTTTTTAGCATATATTATTGAGACATGGATATAAGACAAAAGGCTTCGATCACAGCAATATCTCTGGCGTTAATCCTTGCGGTAAGTAAATTCATTATAGGTTTTACCTCCAACTCAATGGCCGTTGTCTCATCAGGGCTTGACAGTGTCCTCGACGTCTTCATGTCAACAATGAACCTTTTCGCGATATGGAAGGCATCGCAGCCGGCAGATGATTCCCACCAGTACGGTCATGGCAAGGTTGAGGACATGGCCCAGGTCGTCCAGGCGGTTGTGATCGTCATATCAGGCACGCTTATCATCTACAGGTCCATCCATGAATATTTGCATGAGGGAACTATAGTTTACTCTATGCTTGATGTCGGGGTCATGCTTCTCTCCCTTGCGTTCACTTTTATCATCACCGTAACATTGAAAAAGATCGCGGAAAAGACCAACTCCAATACCCTCAGGGCTGATGCACTTCACTACACGAGCGACATTTACTCGAACTCAAGCGCACTCGTCGCAATGGCCCTTACCTTTTACACGGGCAGGACCTTCTTCGATCTGCTCTTCGCGGTAATAACGGGCTGCATAATCATATACTCAGCCTTTCGTATCTTAAAAAACGGCCTTTACGGCCTCATGGATACAAGCATCCCTGAAAAAGTACAGAACGAGATCGAGGGGATCATTGGCCAGCTTCCTTATCCTTACGCAGGGTACCACAAGCTCAGGACAAGGTTTTCAGGAAATAATAAATACATTGACTTTCACCTTTTCATCTGTAAAAAGCTGAATATCGATGAGGCGCACAGCCTTGCCGATGAGCTTGAGAAAACGATCAATGAAAAGACACTCGTTGCAGATATCACCATCCATGTAGAGCCATGCGGTCTTGACGGATGTGATCTCACTGAAGAGACCTGTACCGTCCTCAGGTTAAAGGCAGCTAAAAAAATAAGACATTAAAGAGCATATCGTAAATGGCACAATATACCATTATAGCAACTTCAACATTCGGTCTTGAATCCGTTGTCGTCCGTGAACTGAGAAGGCTCGGCTACGATGACATGACCGTGGAGAACGGCAGGATCACCTTTACGGGGGACGAGAAGGATATAGCACGGTGCAACATCTGGCTCAGGACAGCAGACAGGGTGCTTATCAAGATCGCTGATTTCGAGGCAAAGGATTTTGAGGAACTCTTCCGGGGAACCCGGGATATCAGATGGGACGAGATGATCCCCGTCGATGGCAAAATGCATGTCATCGGGAGATCGGTCAGTTCAAAACTTTCCAGTGTAAAAGACTGCCAGTCCATAGTGAAAAAGGCTGTCATCGAGGCGATGAAAGAAAGGCACGCAATAGACCAGTTTCCCGAAACAGGACCTTTATACAGGATCGAGATCTCACTCCTCAAGGATACGGCGACGCTCACATTAGACACAACCGGTCAGGGGCTGCACAAGAGAGGATATCGCGAAGGGGCAGGGGAGGCGCCGCTAAGGGAAAACCTCGCTGCAGCGCTCGTTCTTTTAAGCAGATGGAGTCCCGAAAGGATCCTTGCCGATCCTTTTTGCGGTTCAGGAACGATACCGATTGAAGCGGCTATGATCGGCAGAAACATCGCGCCCGGTCTGAAGCGGTCTTTTGCCTCCGAGCAGTGGCCTCAAATCCCCCGTCATGTATGGGATACAACAAGAAAAGAAGCGGACAGGCAGATGAATAACCTCCCGTTCAGGATACTTGCATCCGACAACGATGCGAAAGTCCTCAAAAAGGCGCGGGAAAACGCAGAGAACGCCGGGGTAGGGGAGTGCGTAGTGTTTCAGAAGCTCTTCTTTGAGGAATTCCGTTCCAGGAAGAAATACGGCTTTATTATATGTAACCCACCTTATGGAGAACGTATGGGTGACTCCGAGGAGATCGAAAGGATCTACAAAAAAATGGGTGAGACATTTTCCCGGCTTGATATGTGGTCATTCTTCATACTATCCGCACATCCGCAGTTCCAGACATTCTTCAGGAAAAGGGCAGTCAAAAACCGTAAACTATATAACGGCGGCATCAAATGCTACCTCTACGAGTATCTCGGTCCGAGACCTGAGATGCAGAAGAGCAGAGGATGAGAAGGCGAGAAGAGCAGAAAACAGAATACACAGACTGACGGCTGTACGCTGTCTGCCGAAAGCTATGCACTATCAACTATCCACCGTTTTTCGATCCCTTCAACTCCGATGTACAGTGCGGACATTTTATTGCCTTGATGGGTATCGATGACATGCAGTAGGGGCACTCTTTCGTATCCGGTGCTGCTGGGGGAGTTTCCCCTTTGAACCTGTTTACCTGTTTGATCATGAGAAAGACTGCAAACGCGACGATCAGGAAGCTGATGATCGTATTAACAAAAAGACCGTAGCTCAGTGTCACCGCTCCGGCAGTTTTCGCGGCAGCGAGGGTAGCATATGGTCCGGCAATCTTTCCTTCTTTAAGCACAACAAAGAAATTAGAAAAATCAATGTTCCCAAGCAGTAAACCGATCGGCGGCATGATGACATCATCGACGAGAGATTTGACAATCGAGGTGAAGGCAGCGCCAATGATTATGCCGACAGCCATGTCTACCACATTTCCGCGCATGATAAATGTTTTGAACTCTTTGAACATCATGTCCTCCTTTGCACTAAATTTACAGGATCGCCGTATATAATTTTGCCATCTTGCAAAAAAAATAACAACAAAGATTATGCTATCTATGGGGCTTTCAAAAGCTAAGTGTTGACAGATAAGGCGCCCTTTGTTACGATTGCCCTGAGGTAGCAGGTGAAACTAAGATTATTAAAAAAACGCTCTGCCAAAGCCGGTCTTCCTCCCGGCTCACTCGTTCATATCGGGGAAGAAAAACCGTTAAAACCAAAAATCACCGTTCTTCATTATAACGAGGAAGGATACCAGGAGATCGAGGTAGAAGATATCGGACAATACCTTTCTCTGAAAGATACACCGGATGTTACCTGGATCAATGTAGAGGGGATCTCACAGGTTGAGACCATTGAAAAGATAGGACAGCACTTCAGCCTCCACCCGCTGCTCCTCGAGGATATAATGAACTCGGATCAGCGGCCGAAGATGGAAGATTACGACGACTACCTCTTTGTTGTTTTAAAAAAGATCTATTTCGATGAAAACGATATTACTATCCACGCTGAGCAGATCAGCATGGTCCTTGGGTCAAGTTTCGTTATAACATTTCATGAACATGAAGGGAGTGTTTTCGATCCTGTCAGGCTGCGGTTAAAAAACGGCAAAGGGCGTATCAGAAAGATGGGGGCTGATTATCTTATCTATTCATTGATGGATATCGTTGTAGACAATTATTTTACGGTCCTTGAAACACTTGGTGAAAAGATGGAAGATCTTGAAGTACAACTTGTCACCAATCCTGGAACGGGTACATTAAGGACAATGCAGACCCTCAAGGGCAATATGATCTACCTCCGTAAGGTAGTATGGCCCCTTCGGGAGGTCTTAAGCAGCATGGAAAGGGACCGGTCGCCCCTTATACATGATTCCACGCATGTTTATCTCAGGGACGTTTACGATCACAGCATCCACATTATGGATACGATCGAAACATTCCGCGATATGCTCGCAGCCATGCTGGATATCTACCTGTCAAGCATAAGCAACAGAATGAACGAGGTTATGAAGGTATTAACCATCATCGCGACGATCTTTATACCTCTCACGTTTATAGTGGGTCTTTATGGTATGAATTTTGAGTATATGCCTGAGTTGAAATTACGGTGGGGCTATCCTGCCATCCTTCTGGTCATGCTTGCGTTATGTGTCTTTATGATCCTCTATTTCAAAAGAAAAAAATGGTTTTAAGAAACAGGAGGTCATTATGAATAAATTTATCTGTTTATTGTTATTAGTTTTTTTTGTAACAGTCTCTATCTGTTCAGCAGGTCCTCTTGACGATATCATGAAGGGGATCAAAAAGGTTCCCTCTGCTGGAGGAAGCAGCTCCGATGAAGCCACAACCGCATCAGGTCTAAAAGAAGCCCTTTCCATCGGGACCGGGAATGCGGTGACCGCTGTTTCAAAATCAGACGGATATTTTATGAACCAGTTGATCAAGATACTGCTTCCCAAAAACATACAGACAGCGGCAGATGTCCTTGGCAAACTGGGTTATCAGAAACAGGTCGATGACTTTATATTGAGTATGAACCGTGCAGCGGAAAATGCTGCGCCGAAGGCACGTAAATTCTTCGTTGACGCCATCAAGGAGATGACATTCGATGATGCGGTGAAAATACTGCGAGGCAGTGACACCTCGGCAACGGAATATTTCAAATCAAAGACCTTCGACAAGATTTACGCAGCATTTAAGCCGCCTGTATCGGAAAGCATGAACAAGGTGGGGGTAACACGTTCTTACAAGGAGATGACCGGGAAGTATACCTCATCAGTACCTTTCGGGAACATGGAATCCGTCGACCTGGACCACTATGTCACCACAAAGACGCTCGACGGGCTTTTCTTCATGGTGGGGCAGGAAGAAAAGAAGATACGAACCAACCCTGCGGCAAGGACAACAGACCTGTTAAGACAGGTCTTCGGGAAATAAGGATTTAAATCTTTACAAGCGTATACTCTCTTTCACCGAGCCCCATCTTTACAGCATGATCAAGCTGGATATTCCAGTCAATGGAAGGGTAGACGGCCCGCCATTTGTCTTCGCCGCTCTTCAGGGGGGTCTTGATTGCCGTGCCTGGAATAGACTCTTCGTTGTTGACGAGGTCGCAGGATGCTGCATCGACAGCAACAGGGTCTATCGAGGCGAGGATGCCTATGTCCTTAACGATCGGTGCATCGCTATGAGGGTAACAGTCGCAGGCAGGACTGACCTGCATGACAAAGCTCAGAAAAACAGCCTTTTTCTCCTTTCCCTTGAGTGCGCCGCAGGCATATTCGACCATTTTTTTCTGAAAGATATCAGGTGATTGTTGCCACTGGATCTCGATCGCTTTTGATGGACAAATGATAATGCATTCACCGCAGCCGATACACTTCTTCGCATTAATAGAGGCCTTTTTATCCTGTACTGAAATCGCCTCAACGGGACAGTACGGAACGCATGTTTTACACCCTACACAGGTCCGGGCATTTATCTCGGGCGCCACGTTACTGTGCTGGACGAGCTTTCCTTCACGTGTTGCACAGCCCATACCGATGTTTTTTAAAGTACCGCCAAACCCGGAAAGCTCATGAGCCTTAAAATGCGTAACAACGACCATCGCGTCGGCATCGGCAATCTCCCTCGCGATGCTTGTTTCCTTAAGGATCTTGCCTTTGATCGGGACCTTTATTCCGCTGCCGC
>JAQTNJ010000213.1:2133-5428 GCA_028713955.1 Syntrophorhabdaceae bacterium | reverse complement strand
ATCAAAAAAATATGGTTTTGGCCTGCCTGAAATGGAATTCGTCCTCACCATTCTTTTTTCCCTTGCTGCAATGGCCTTTTCAGCGGCCTCTATCCGGAACCGCAGAAAGGATATGACGAGGTTCTGGGGCTTCTCAGCGGCCTCGATCCTGCTATTGCTTTTCATAGGGCTCTTCTCAGCCGTACCGATCCTTGATCGCTTCAAGAGCTTCGTACCCTTCTGCGAGGAGATCAAGACCTCGGTGCCTTATCCCGGCACCGTCTATGCCTATCGGCCCGATGAGACGCTTAAGGGCGTTGTTCCCTTCTATACAGGACGGTTCCTGAAGGCAATAGACTCCGTGTCCCGACTGGAGGAGGTGCTCCGGAAGGAAAAGTCCGTCTTCGTTGTTGTTCGCGACAAACGTGAAGCGTTGGAAAAGGAACTTCTGTCGACGTGTAAGATGTCCGTTCTTTTCAAACAATATATGGGCACAAACCGCTCACTCGTTGTGTTGAGGAATCTGACCACAGATACGGCACAGGCGGAACATCTGTGAGGCGTGAAAGAAGCAGTGAATAGTATATAGTATATCGTAGATAGTGAACTGCACAAGAACCCGGAACATTCGTAAGTCGTCGCCGTACGATTTACGAGGCCCTGATTCTTGATACTGGTCGCTGGATACTGGATGCTGGTGAGGACAATGCGAAACGAAAAAGGAGCAAGATCACGTGAATTGTGGAATGGATGATGTACAGTGGATTGGCATCGGTGTCGGGCTTTCCCCGCAAACACGCTCATACGCTCCAGCGGCTTACATTCGCTCGCGTTCGGCTTCGGAACTTTTGCATATGCATGCAAAAGACCGAGCTTCCTCGTCTCACGACGGTTTGCTACAGGAAAGGCCGACGCCGATGCTCTACGGTGATGTATCCAGATTTAAAACTTTCACCTTTCACATTTCACTTTTCACGATATCAGCCGTTAGCTGTTCATTGCACCTTGTGATACAATAGATAATAGGTTTTGTATGAAACAATATCGGGAAGGGATTGAGCATGCGAATATTATTGGTTGAAGATGACGAGGTCATCTCTTCTTTCGTCGTAAAGGGTCTCAGAGAGGCCGGTTTTGCAGTTGATCGTTCCGCCGACGGAGAAGACGGGCTCCACCTGGCGCTCACTGAGCCCTATGACGTTATTATCGTGGACCTGATGCTGCCGAAGCTTGACGGCCTGTCGCTTATTGCCAGCGTAAGAGATCTGAAGCCGAACATCCCCATAATGATCCTGAGCGCAAAACGCTCGGTGGATGACCGCGTGAAGGGTCTGCAGACGGGAAGTGACGACTACCTTACAAAACCTTTTGCCTTTTCCGAGCTTCTTGCGCGCGTCCATGCCCTGATCCGCAGGGCAACGGGCGCGCCCAATCCGACACGCTTGGAGGTTGCCGATCTTGTCATGGATCTCCTGTCGAGGGAGGTTACCCGTTCAGGGCAAAGGATTGAGCTTCAGCCCAAGGAATTTATCCTTCTCGAATATCTTATGCGCAATGCGGCCAGGGTGGTCTCGAAGACCATGATAATGGAGCATGTCTGGGACCTGAACTTCGACCCGCAGACGAATATCGTAGAAGCGCGGATGAGTAAATTACGGGAGAAGATAGACAAGGATCATGATAAAAAACTTATTCACACGATCAGGGGCGCCGGCTACATACTTAAGAAAACTCTATGAACATCGCCATTCAGTAGTTTTCCGTCTTACTGCCTGGTATGCCGGCGCCTTCACGGTCTGCCTGCTTGCGACCGTCGTCACCTTTTACGTAGTCGTCCTTCTTCACGGCAGCTATGGCGTCAGTCATCACGCCCTGTCAGAGTTGAGAGAGGATTTCAGGGAGTATTTCGGGGTCCCTCTTTTGATCGTCATAGTCCTGTCGGGGGCAACGGGCTGGCTGATGGCAAAGCGCACCCTCTCCGGCATCGAAGAGGTGACACGGGCCGCCGTGGACATATCAAAGGGTGCCCTCCACAGAAGGGTCCCTGTAAAAGGGCGCTACGATGAGATAGATCGTCTCGCACAGACCTTTAATATAATGGTAGGACGCACCCAGACGCTCATCGAGCAGATGAAGGAGATCACGGAAAACATCGCCCATGACCTTCGAAGTTCCATCACGAGGATCAGGGGTCTCGCCGAAATGGCCCTTGCTGGCCGGAGCACGAACGAAGAATACTCGTCCATGGCGGGTCTTATCATTGAAGAGTGCGACAGCCTCCTCGACCTCATCAATACTATGCTCGATATCTCTGAGGCCAAGGCCGGACTCATCAAGCTCGACGTGCAGAAGACCGATATGGTCGCCCTGATAAACGACCTGCGCGACCTCTTTCAACCGTCTGCAGAAGAGAAGCACATAGAGTTCCGGACGGAAGGGGTTACCCGGCCGGTCTTTATATACTGTGACCGCCGGAAATTGCAGAGGGTCTTTGCCAATCTTTTCGACAATGCCCTCAAGTATACCCCTGACGGAGGACGGGTAACTATATCGATAACGGATACCGATGAAGATGTAACGGTTTCCGTGGAGGACACCGGCACCGGCATACCGGACGAGGACATGCCCTATATCTTTAATCGTTTTTTCAGGGGAGAGAAAAGCCGGTCTACGCCGGGTAACGGACTCGGTCTCAGCCTTGTGCAGGCGTTTATTCTTATTCACGGGGGGTCCGTTAGTGCCGTGAATACCGCTCCTGATCAGGGCGCGCAGATTACCGTGGTCCTGCCGAAAACCGTCTCCCCGGACCTTATAACAGACACCAACATTACCGAAAAGTAATATTCCGGTCACAAAAGGAAGCAGAGAGCTGAGAGCATAGAGCGGAGAGCGAAGAGCAAAGAACAGAATATTTTGTAGCCCGTTCTCGGGCGCGAGGGGGAGGCTCCACGGACTTTGTTCGTGGAGGGGGCGACGCAAGCCCCGGTAAAATAAGGAAGCAGAGAGCTAAGAGCGAAATACCAGCGAGTTCACGAGCGAGAGGGGGGGGCTCCACGGACTTTGTTCGTGGAGGGGGCGACGCAAGCCCCGGTATAAGGAAGCAGAGAGCATGGAGCAGAGAGCTGAGAGTGAAAAAACAAAAAGAAGAATATAGGTCTTATAGGACTTATTGAACCTATAATATTTACTAGCCCGTTCTCGGGCGCGAGGGGGAGGCTCCACGGACCGGGGCACCCACCCGGTGGGTGGGGCGCGTGGAGGGGGCGACGCAAGCCCCGATAATAGCCAGCCGTCAAGGAGATGTGCATGCCATCAG
>JAQTNJ010000213.1:0-2123 GCA_028713955.1 Syntrophorhabdaceae bacterium | reverse complement strand
TCAGATTAGCGCCGCAAAAAAAGGGTTATCTTTCTCCTGATCATTCTCGCGTGTTCATACCTCTTCCTCTTCTATAACCTCGGCAGTTACTCGCTGAAGGAGCCCGATGAGGGACGCTACGCGGAGATCCCCCGGGAGATGGTGGAACAAGGCGACTACGTCGTCCCCCATCTCGACTATGTCCGCTATTTTGAGAAACCGCCACTCCTCTACTGGATTACCGCCCTTTCTTACAAGACCTTCGGCATAAGCGAGTGGTCCTTCAGGTTCCCCAATGCCCTTGCGGCCCTCCTGTGCATACTTACGATGTATCTCTCCATGTCAAACTGGTTTGGCGAAGAGACAGGTCTGATCTCCTCGCTCATCCTGCTGGGCTCCTTTGGCTTTTTCGCTATCTCCCACATCGTGACGATCGATATGCTCTTCTCTTTCCTCCTCTTTGTCTGTCTGCTCTGTTTCTATCAGTACTACCGGGAGAAGGGACAATTGTTCCTTTATCTATTTTTTGCCGCCCTTGCACTGGCCGTCCTGGCCAAGGGGCCGGTGGCTTTCATCCTTCTGATGGTTACCATTGTCATTTTCCTCTGGTCTGAAAAGAGATTGCCGTTCCTCAGGAACATACTCTCAATAAAAGCGCTCCTGCTTTTCTGCGTGATCGTTTTGCCCTGGTTTATCATTATCTGCCTGCGGGAGAAAGAGTTCTTCCAATTCTTTTTTATAGACCAGCATATCCTGCGGTTCCTGACGACCAAACACAAAAGATCCGGCCCCCTCTATTACTTTTTCCCTGTCCTCTTTGGCGGACTTTTCCCATGGTCAATATTCATCCCCCGGGCGGCTGCGGAATTGTGGCGGGAAAAGGAGCTGCGGCTCTTTTTTATCTGGTCGCTCGTTGTCTTTGTCTTCTTCAGTCTGTCCGGATCAAAATTACCTCCTTACATCCTCCCGATCTTTCCCGCTGTTTCGGTCATCCTCGCCAACCTCTTTTGGCGGAGATGGCATCAACGCATCACGCCAAAGCGCGAGCTTATTATATATGGGATATTCTTTTCGTGCGTTGCCCTGACGGGACTTGCCCACGGAACCGGCATGCTTGATAAATATCTGGCGAATCTATCTGAAATAGCCGCCGTATCAAGGGCCGTCCGTTGGCTGACCCTGTCCGCATCGATCGCCTCTCTCGCAATACTCATCGTCATGTCTTTTCGCATGATGCGTACCTACCGGTCTCTCTTTTTCACGCTCGGGGCGTTCTGCCTTGTCCTTTTCACCGGTATAATGCTCCACTCCCATGTCATAGACGGGCTGAACACGACAAAAGAACTCGCGAGAGAGATCAACAAAACAGGAAACCCTGCGCCTGTCGTTATTGATTTTGGTTCATTCGACGAAACCCTGCCGTTCTATCTGAAAAGGAGGACTTACATCGCGGAGTATTTCGGTGAGCTGAAAATGGGGTCGGAATATCCCGACGCTAAAGACCACTTTCTTGATAAGGAAAGCTTTGCAAAGATCTTCCGTTCAGACAGGCCGGTGTTTGTAGTCCTGAAGGCAAAGCGCTTCTCGTGGCTGGAAGCAACAGACATTGAAGGCGGGACGCTTATCGCGCACCATGCCAAAAGGCAGCTCATTGCCAACAGGGCCGCGGCTTTGTCTATTACTGGGACTCACGTCGCCCCCTCTTCGGGCAAAGCCCGAAGAGACTCCCCCTCTCGCTCGTGAACTCGCTACAGATTATTATAGGTCCAATAGGTCCTATAAGACCTATATTCTTCTTTTCGTTTTTTACTCTCCGCTCTCTGCTCCATGCTCTCTGCTGCCTTATACCGGTACACCCGCAAGTGGGTACCCGGTCGCCCCCTCCAGTAAAAAAGCAGGTTAAGGTTCAGGCTAAGGTTAAACAAGCTGCTGGTTCTCCTCAACCTCAACCTTAGCCTCAGCCTGATTCTTCTTCCGGGGCTTTAGGCTGATCGCTGATGGCTGAATTTAAATTATTTTTACGACTTCATAGGTGCGCTGACCTCCGGGGGCGTTGAAGTTTACCTCGTCGCCTACGGATTTTCCCATCAGCGCCCTTCCAAGCGGAGAGGAGATCGATATGGTGCCGCTGTTTATGTCCGATT
>JAQTNJ010000212.1 GCA_028713955.1 Syntrophorhabdaceae bacterium | reverse complement strand
TCTCTCACCGGATTTAAAACATTGGCCGCCAAAGCTATAAAGAAAAAGGTCTTTGCCGCCCGGGAGGACGTCGAGGGGTTAATAGGAAAATGGGAGATCGATCTCGTCAATATAAAAGAAAAGCTGCTAAACCGGCAGGCAAAACAGGCCTATGATGATATAACCGTGGTCAAAGAAGAGATAAAGAGCAAGGAAGAGATGATTGGCAGCAAACTTTCTTCAAAACCTGAAAAGAAGTAAATTCAGCTCGCTGCACAGCAAGGATTTTTTAAAGAATGGCAGCAGAAGCCCGGGCAAACGTGAGGGTGGAAGGATAGATGAAAACATTTATAACCTTGATGGTAATGATCTTTTTATTTATGGGTTTTGTCTTCCTGGGCATGCCCTCCATCATAGAAAAAGAGACCACCAGGCTCAAATCGGAGGTTCAGGGTCTGCAAGCGAGGATACAAACATTAGAAAAGTTCAAACAAAGACAGGAGGATGCATGGAAATTGAACGGTTTGAAACCCGATGCCGATTTTCAGAAGGTTATCAAGACCGTCAACGGTCTCTCTTTGAAAATAGCAAACCTTGAGGATGGCCTCAATAAACGTATTGTTTCGCTTAACAGCGAATTGGAAAAATATGACCTTGCTCATAAAGATTCCCTCAAGCAACAATCCGAAGCGATCAACGCGCTCTACGAAGAATTGGCAAGTATTTGGAAAAAAATTTATTTAAACTCCCTCACAATAAACATCAAAACACACATTGTTGGAGCTAAAATCGAATTAGCGTCCAGAAATATCGGGAACGTAAAGGCCGAGCTTCAGGCTATCTCCGAGGAGCTTCAGAAGGTAAAAAATACTGTCGGGGATACAAACAAAAAGGCCTTTGACGATCTAAGGGTCATTGTCGAGAATACAAAATCCGAACTGGACAACAGCTTGCTTGGAGCAAGCAACATGATCAACCTTCTGTGGTATGAGCTGGACAAAACATTAGGAGTCTTACAATAGATATGTCTACTATATTATTCATAGCCCGCTCCATAATCTTCATAGGTCTTCTTATCGCCTATACTGTGTATACGTTGCTGCGCATTAATTGTGTTTATAATATTGCGCTTGAGACAGCGCTGCAGTACAAGTGCAGGGTATTAAATATTAAATGCATGGTAGTTAACAAAAGCTTTGCTGGCTAAATATTATCATAAGCTATAAAATATATTTATAGGGAGAGATTAATGAGCGCATTGGTCCTGATAATAATTCTTCTGGCGATAGTTACTATATTTTCAGTTCAGAATGCCGCGATAGTTACTATTTCATTCATTTTCTGGAAATTCGAGGCATCTCTCGCGATAGTGATATTTCTCTCTGTGCTGCTTGGCGTCATCGTAGGCAGCATAATTGTCCTCTCCATTCGGGCATCAAAGAAGAAACAGATCGATACGGGGAACACCACAAAAGATAACATGGGAGCTTCTACATGAAAAGAACGCTCATACTGACCGTCTTCCTGGCAGTCCTCCTGTTGGCCCTGGGACTAAACCTGAAGACAAGCACACAACACGAGGAAGATGAGTGTGGACAAAATTCATATAAACAGATAAACGGTACGATCAGGGACGGTGATACCCTCTTTACCATTTTCAAAAGGTACAAACTTGAACTGAATGAACTTTTTCAGATCAGAGATTCATCCGCGGGGATTCATGATTTAAGCAAGTTATGTGCCGGACGCCCATACAGGTTGAAGATTGACAAGAATAACCAAATAAACTCTTTTGTCTATTTTGTTGACGATGACACCTTTCTTAATGTAATCCGTTCCGGGTCCGGTTTTCATACGGAAAAGGTGCCCATCGATTACGAGGCACGCATTCATCATGTTGGCGGTACAATAAAAGATAACCTTATCTCATCCATCGGGGAAGACAGGGAAAACGCCCTGCTGGCCATGGAGGTTTCGGACATATTCTCGTGGGATATTGACTTTACGACTGATATCCGGGAAGGGGATACTTACAGGATCATAGCAGAGGGGCTGTACCTCAACGGGGAATTCAAAAAATACGGTGATATATTGTCCGTAGAGTTTGTAAATGACGGGAAATTGTATCGCGCATACAGATTTGAAAACGGCAAGGAAACGGATTATTACGATTCCCGTGGGAGATCGGTCAGAAAGGCTTTTCTTAAGGCGCCCCTTAGCTTCAAGAGGATAAGCTCGTATTTTTCAAAAAACCGTTTTCATCCGATATTAAAAAAACACAGACCCCATCATGGTGTTGATTATGCGGCACCCCGCGGAACCCCCGTCTCTGCAACCGGCAAGGGAACCGTTGTGTTCACCGGTCGCAGGGGGGCTTACGGTAAACTTGTAATCCTCAAACATAAGAACGGTTACAGAACATACTACGGGCATCTATCGCGAATGGCGAAAGGGTTGAGAAGAGGAGCGAGGATCGACCAGGGGCAGTTGGTCGGTTACGTCGGGAAAACCGGCCTCGCGACGGGGCCTCACCTGCATTACGAAATGAGGGCAAGAGGCAGGTACGTAAATCCCCTTGACTTGAAACAACCTTATGAAAAGACCATCCCTGAAAAGCGGCTGGCTGAGTTTATGGACGTCACTCGAAGGATGAACCGGGATCTTGCCTCTATACCCGTCTCAGCTCCCGTGTATGCGAAAAAGGACCTTTAAATGGAAACATATCTGAAACAGATACTGATCCCTGCAGCAGTAACACTTTTTTCGATATTGGTGCTGCTCGCGATCAGACTGGTACTCTTTACGGCTCTGCGCAGGTGGACCCACAGGACAAAAACGAGGCTCGACAATATGATCGTCAACTCCCTGAGCCTGCCGTCCTTATACTGGTGCATAGCGATAGGGATATATATCGGTATCGCCGTATCGGAGCTGCCGGTAAAATATGTTCACTACCTGAATAAGAGCATTGACGTCATAGTGATCCTTTCCATAACCTTTGCCGCGGCAAGTCTCTCCGGCAAGATCTTCCGTAACTACATTGAAGATTCGAACCTGCCCATACCGACAACGGGTCTTGCTTACAGCATCATCAGGGGAACGATCGTAATTATAGGTTTATTGATCGTACTCAATACACTGGGGGTCTCTATAACCCCCATCTTGACGGCCCTGGGAGTGGGGGGTCTTGCAGTAGCCCTTGCCCTGCAGGATACGCTTGCCAACCTCTTTGCCGGAGTTCACATACTCCTCGAGAGATCCATCCGGATTGGAGATTTCGTGAAGCTTGAGACCGGCGAAGAAGGATACGTTGAAGACATTACATGGAGGACAACGAGAATAAGGATGCTGCCAAATAATATGGTGATAATCCCAAACAGCAAGCTTGCCAAAAGCATTGTAACAAACTATTACCTTCCGGAAAAAAGAATGTCACTTTTAATACCTGTTTCGGTCAGCTATTCGTCTGACCCGGAAAAGGTTGAGAAGATACTCGTTGAGGAAGTGAAAAAGGCTGTTGGTGAAATACCGGGACTGCTTGGGGATCCCGAACCGTTTGTAAGGTTTATACCGGGTTTTGGCAGCAGTTCCCTTGATTTCACCCTCATCTGCCAGGTACGGGAGTTCACCGATCAATACCTCGCGCAGCACGAATTAAGAAAAAAGATCTTTAAAAGATTTGGAGAAGAAGGTATTGAAATACCATTTCCTCACAGGACAGTCTATCTCAGGGAGGAAAAAGGTTGGGAGAAATGATCGAAGGTTTCGAATTTAAACAGTGTACAAGCATATTGAAATCAACGGGAAAAAAGGCAGGGAATCTCCATAAACTGAGAGATATGATAGCCCGGGTATCCGATGATTGCATATTCCATCATACCTATCAGTATTTCCTGAAAGAACACATCCTTGAATATACAAATGATTTTGCCCATTGGGCAGGTGAAAGCCTCGAAGAACGATCCCTGGCAGAGCAGTTGTCCAGCATAGACCCTTACGAATTCGATAGTATCAATGACCTCCGGAAAGAGCTGTTGTATGTCATAGACGACTACCTTGAGAAATTTCCGGAACCCAGGGAGGCTATGCCGGGAGATGAATTCTTTTTTAACGAGACAGTAACCCTTGTATTTCCCGTAGGATTAAAGGCAAAAAATCTTGCCGAGTTTCTCATAGCCATAAAATTCGTGGACATCGGGTCCATTTACTATCATTTCTACGAGGCAAGAATGCGCGTTGGCGACGGGATAGACGATTTTTCAAAATGGATTGAAGAATCTCTGGAGAAGAAGGGATTGGCAGAAAAGATACGGGCTGTAGATCCCTTTATGCACAACATAGAGGATATAAGGGAGCACATTGAGAAACAGATAGAAGAAGAATTGAGGGGCGACATGGAAGTCATGGGGGTGGAAGAATGATCAACCAGTATTCCGGCATATCGCCCAAGGGTGATCTGTTGCTCCTCCAGAGACTTGCCAGGGCCTTTCATGGACGATCCTTCCTGCATGTCAATTCCACGCGCGAAGGAGGTGGAGTAGCGGAAATACTGCAAAGGATGATCCCCATCCTCCAGAGCCTCGATATCAATGCAAAATGGGAAGTCATCAAAGGTGACGAGAAGTTTTTTGAGATAACCAAGAAGATCCATAACGCCCTTCAGGGAAACAAAGAGATAATCACGGAGGAGATGTGGCAACACCATTTTGAAGTGAACAAACAGAATGCCGCTCACATCGATCTCGATGCAGATGCCGTACTGATCCATGACCCACAGCCGGGTCCCCTTGTTGAATTCAGAAAAACAGGCACCTGGATCTGGCGTTGTCATATTGATATATCAAATCCGTTTAAAGATGTATATAACGCCCTTGGGCGATATGCATTGAAATATGATGCCCTAATATTTTCCGTGGCAAAGTTTGCGCGGGCAATGAACATGGACGAATTTATCATTCCCCCGTCAATTGATCCTTTAAGTGAAAAAAACAGGGAGCTTACCGATGAGGAGATAAATGAGACCGTCGAAAGGTTGGGCATACCCGTCGACAGGTCTGTGATACTCCAGGTATCGAGATTTGACAGGTTCAAAGACCCCCTGGGAGTCATAAGGGCATACAGGATGGTTAAGAAGTATAATGACTGCGTCCTGATCCTCGCGGGAAGCCCGGCAACAGATGACCCTGAAGGGACAGCGATGTTGAACGAGGTGAAGGAATTCGCGGCCGATGACCCCGATATCATTATCCTGCTTTTGCCCCCATTCAGTGACCGGGACATTAACGCTTTACAGAGGGTTGCCAGCGTGGTCCTCCAGAAATCACTCAAGGAAGGGTTTGGTCTCACCGTGGCAGAGGCCATGTGGAAGGGCAAACCGGTGATCGGCGGGGCCGTGGGGGGCATCCCGCTGCAGATCGCCCACGGCGTGACAGGGTTTCTCGTCCACTCCATTGAAGG
>JAQTNJ010000211.1 GCA_028713955.1 Syntrophorhabdaceae bacterium | reverse complement strand
AAATGCATTATCCGTAACAGCTGTTGTGTTACTCATGATATCCTCCTTGCGGTGAACGATCAACTATCGGCCGTCAGCAGACAGCTTAGTGTTGACAGCTCTATTTTTTACAGAACAGTTCCGCTGTTCTCAGTATACTACTTTCAGGAAAAAGGTGATTTCCTGGGCGCCCCGCAGGAACCCTGTCCTGTATGGGTTACGGACAGATTCTTTTCTATGTCCTTGCTTTCACACTTCGGACAAGGAGGTTCCTGATCGTCTGCCTTTTGTATGACCTCAAATTCATTCCCGCATTGCTTGCATCTATATTCATAGATAGGCATAATAAATCTCCTTATACATATCCTTTATGGATTATTAATAAGTCCTGATGGCGGCTTTGTCAATTGTATGTCATTCATCGAGAAACCCGATAACCTCACCATCGGGGATAGGCCTGACCCTCCCTCCTTCATTCATGTCGCGCACTACCCCGGCTTCAATCGCGGCGTCGTCGGTATAACCGCGCTGTTCCCAGAATCCCGGGGAATAGCCGTCTGTCAGTTCGACCTTCACAACGCTTTTTGCCGATTTGTATCCCCAGAGATAGGGGCAGAATACCCTGATGGGGCCTCCGTAATCCTCCTCCAGAAGGTCGCCGTCAAACTCATATGCGAGCAGCATCCTCTCCTTGAGGGCTACATCGATGGGAACTGACGTATCATAGATCTTCCTGTAAGACCAGAACCTCACATACCGTACCGAGGTCAACGCTCCTACAATCTTCAGGATATCGGCAACCTTCACACCTCCCCATTTCCCTCTGACAGAAAACCGTGTGACGCTCGTAAGCCGCGCATCGGCAATCGTCTTCGGCATTGAGACAATCTCTTGCCAGGCAAACTGCTTTGGGTTTTCACAAAGACCGGCAACCTCGATCTGCCATGCCTCTCTGTCCAGTTTGCCCGGATGCCCTTCAACCCAGAAGACCGGGGTCTTTAAGTCCTTGAGCCTGCTCACCATTGCCCCCGTTTCATTACGTTCTCATTTCAACTATAGCAGGTTACAACATTATTGGCAACCAAGAGCATAAGTCAAGCCCATGGCTCATGGTTAACAAGCCTGCACAGGCTTACAAGCTGGCAAACAATACAAGAAGCTGCCGGTTGATTTTGACGATAGGGAATAATTTATATATACTGACCTTGCATCATGATCACATTAACCATCAAAAGGAACCGCATCGGTCCCGTGCTGGGCAGGCACCCCTGGGTCTTTTCACAGGCCCTGACAAAGATCCCTGACGGCCTGCCTCCTGGTGAGCCGGTGAGGCTTTTCAGCGAGACAGGGGAATTCCTTGCATCCGGTTATTTCAACTCATATTCACAGATAGCAGTCCGCGTCTGGGGTTATGAAAAGGATGAGACAGTAGACGCGTCTTTCTTCGCAAGGAGGATAGAGCGGGCTTACCGGACAAGAAAGGAGTATGTCGAAAACCCCTTAACGAATGCCTACCGCCTGATTAATGGTGAAAACGATTTCCTGCCTGGGCTCATTGTTGACAAGTATGACGACTACCTGGTGGTGCAGTTTCATACCAGTGGGATCGAGTCATGGAAAAACAATATTATCAATGCCCTGGGAACGATACTAAGACCAAAAGGGATATACGAACGGTCCGATATGTCAGTGAGGAAACAGGAAAATCTCGACAGTGAAAAGGGGCTTCTTGCCGGTTCTGTGCCTGACCGCATTGCCATTCTTGAAAACGGTTTTCAGTTTCTCGTCGATGTAAAGCATGGCCAGAAGACAGGCTTCTTTCTCGACCAGCGCGACAAGCGTGGGGCATGTATAAAATACACAAAAGATAAGGATGTGCTCAACTGTTTTTCATATACCGGAGGATTCACTGTCTACGCCCTTGCAGGAGGCGCGCGGCGCGTGACAAGTGTGGATACCTCTGAAAGCGCACTTGAACTGGCAAAAGAGAACGTAACGCTCAACGGTTTTGATCCCGCACGCTGTGAATTCATATGCGATGACGTGAAGCACTGCCTGAGAAACATTGAGGAACAATTCGATGTCATTGTCCTTGATCCGCCGGCATTCATCAAGGATCACAGGAAAAAGAAGGAGGGGATTATCGGTTACAGGGGCATCAACGAGATGGCTATAAAGGCATTATCCAAAAATGGTATCCTCGTCACCTGCTCCTGCTCGGTACATCTCACCCTTGAAGATTTCCGCTATCTCCTTTCTGAGGCAGGGGGCAAGGCAGGAAAATCCCTCCGCTTCCTCGAAACCTATACCCACGGCATCGATCATCCCCAACTCGTGCCCTTCACCGAAGGGTCATACCTGAAGTGCTTCATAATAAGTACTGAATAACCAATCACCAAACATCAATAACCAATTAATAACCAATATCCAATGACCAAATATCCAAAAGAGAAACAACGCCAAGAAGTTTTTGTTTGAATATTGCGTATTGATTTTCTGTTTTTTTACAGGGTAACCTTTAGCCCCTTTGCCTTCAGGTATTCCTTTACCTGCCGTATGGTAAATGTCCTGAAATGAAAAACCGATGCCGCGAGCAACACGCTGGCGCCGCCTTTGACCACCCCTTCATAGAAATGCTCCAGGGTTCCGGCTCCGCCTGACGCCACGACAGGAACCGTCACGACATCGGCAACAGCCTTTGTAAATTCGAGGTCATATCCCGCGAGTGTCCCGTCACCGTCCATACTGGTTGGAAGGACAACGCCTGCGCCAAGGTCCTGGCACTTCTTTGCCCATTCAATGGCGTCTTTCCCTATAGGCGTCGTTCCACCGGCAATGACGAGCTCAAACCCGGAGGGCATCCCTTTGTTGCGCCGCGCATCGATCGCCACGGTAATCTTTCCGGAACCGAATTTCTTTGCCCCTTCACGGACAAGCTCCGGGTTCTTCACGGCAGCACTGTTCATGGAGACATTCGTGGCGCCTGCCCCGAGTACCATTTCAATATCTTCCAGGCTGTTGATTCCCCCGCCAACAGTAAGGGGAATGGTGATTACAGAGGAGACCTGTTTTACCCATTCAAGACGGGTCTTCCTGTTTTCAACAGTAGCGGCGATGTCAAGCATGGCAAGTTCATCAGCGCCCTCTTTTTCATAGAAGGCCGCATTTTCAACGGGGTCACCTGCATCGCGTATATCAACAAAATGGATCCCCTTCACAACACGACCGTTTTTCATATCAAGACATGGCATGATCTTTATAACATCCATCGCTGCTCCTTTCTTTCAAGAGATTTCGTAAACTGGAGATAAGTATTATCTGCGAAAAGGAATAAGTCAAGATAAGTATCAATGGGTTTTTTAAAAATGTGTGGTGTTTGAACTGGATACTCTGGTAACATATAGATTCTATACCATTACGGAGGTGACTATATGAAGATAACAAGCCTCGATAAGGTTGAAAAGACGAAGATGGATATGGAGGGCGCAAAAGACGCCTATAAGCAGATCCCTATTGCAAAGGCGGATGGAACACCTTCGTTTTCTGTACGCGTCTTCACCATTGAGCCGGGCGGTTACTCGCCATACCATACGCACCCCTTTGAACATATCAACTACGTCATAGATGGTCAGGGTGCCCTGGTGACTGAAACAGGGGAAGAGAAACCCGTTCAGAAGGGCAACTTCGTCCTCGTTCTTCCCAACGAAAAACACCAGTACAAGAACACATTACCCGACCTGCCCCTTGTCATTATCTGCGCCGTACCGAAGGAATATGAGTAGCCGTAAGAGCAGTTCATGGCTCATAGCTCATAGTGGAACGTGAGGCGATTTCACCCCTTACGACTTACGATTCACGACTTACGGGTTCACTTGGATTTAGGATTTGCTATTACCGCTATATTCCCATTATCTCAAACAGCTCATGCGGGTGGCTGATCACGGCACGGGCACCGCTTTCGAGCAATTCATCTTTTGTCCTGAACCCCCACAACGCGCCTACGGCAAACATCCCCGCGTTGTTCGCGGTCATCATATCGATATCCGTGTCACCAAGATACAGGATGCTGCCGGGGGCGATGCCAAGATGTGCACTGATGAGCAAGGCACCTGCCGGGTCTGGTTTTACGGGCATACCGGCCTGCGCGCCGAGGACCATTTCAAAATTTTGAGTCCCCGCCAGGGCTTCAACGATCCTCTTCGTAAGGTCATCAGGCTTATTCGAGAAGACGGCCAGTTTTATACCGTGGCCCTTCAATCTGTTTATAACATCAGCGATGCCGTCGTACAATCGCGTTTTGACCAAACAATTCTTCCGGTAATCCGCAACCACCGAATCGTAATACCAGCTTAGATATTCTTCAGATCGCTTTTCCCGGGGGAGTGTTTCGGCAACCAAGTTCTTTACCCCCTTCCCGATAAAATATCTGTACGCATCATAGCTGTGAACGGGTAGCCCCTGCATGGTCAAGACCCTGTTCATCGAATCGGCCAGATCTTCAAGCGTATCGGCAAGGGTGCCGTCAAGATCAAAGATAACTCCCTCAAATCTCATGGCAACCAAACCCATACCATATAGTAATTAAATATATCCATGACAGGCTCGCGATCATCCGATGACATCGGTGTCAAAGCGATTTTCATGATCTTTCTCCTTTGCGTCTGATCCGGAGATCAGTCAGGGCCGGGTACATAGGTGACACATTCTTCACATCCTGGGATTGCCGTATTCAACAACGGTCTATCGATACCTATTCTATGGCTGATCGATCCCGACCTCATATCCGGGCGGGCTGTCGGTTGATTTCAATATGAATTCGACACGCCTGCCTCCGAGCAGGATGTCTTCAGAAAGGCTCCGCAGTTGGCTGAAGTCGGCCGATTCCAGGAACAGCCTCAGCAGTTCCAGCTCTTCCTCCAACTGTCTGTCCTCCTGATCCCCTTTCAGGAGTATGCTCAGCACCCTCTCGTACTCCCTTTTTGCAACAGTCTCAATACAGTTTGAAAGACTCGGTTCAAGCTTGATTTCCATCCATACCCTCTGCCCTTCACTGCCTGCCGCTTTTTGCTGTACTGTTATTGTGTCTTCTTTCTCCGCACCGTCACCGACTCGCCGCCGACGCCCCAGTTGTCCGTTTCCACCTCTTCAATGAGAACCATTACGGTCTGCGGGTTCTTTCCGAGCACATCGACAAGAAGCTGCGTTACACCCTTGATCACTTCTGCCTTCTTTTCAGGTGAAACCCCATCTTTTGTGATCTTGATATTCACGAACGGCATACTATCCTCCTTATCTTTTTAATTCCACTATTGTGGCGCCCCAGCCGCCTGCCCCTTCTCCTGCCGGCCGGAAAGATTGAACAACAGGATTTTTACCGAGGGCGGCATGGACTGTCCGCCTCAATTGTCCTGTACCTTTCCCATGGATGATCCGTATCTCAAAAATACTCTTCTCACGGCACA